>JAXDQB010000408.1:0-5805 GCA_034668065.1 Paraburkholderia sp. | reverse complement strand
CGACACCCCCACTCGCCTAGCGTCTTCACTCCCATGCCGGCACTGAAATTAATAAATTAACGAAAGCGCGATGGCACGCTTCTTGTATAGATTGCCGGCCTTGCAGCATCGCAAGATTCATTTGTCTGAGGAGATGACACGTTGACTACCGCGAGTCCTATGCTGGTCGAGGGCTTTTTCGACCCCAATACATGGACGGTCAGCTACCTTTTGCTGGACGTCCGCACGGGTGACTGTGCACTGATCGACAGCGTCCTTGACTACGACCCGAAGTCCGGTCGTACCGGCACGACGACAGCCGACAGGCTCGTCTCTCGTGTCCAAGAGCTTGGCGCGAAGGTCCAGTGGCTTCTCGAAACCCACGTACATGCCGACCATCTGTCGGCCGCGCCCTACCTCAAGGAAAGACTCGGCGGAAAAATTGCGATCGGCGCGCAGGTGACGCGCGTGCAAGACGTGTTCGGCAAGCTGTTCAACGCCGGCTCGCTGTTCGCGCACGATGGCAGCCAGTTCGATCACCTGCTCTCCGACGGCGAGTGTTTCGCCGTCGGAGCATTGCAGGCGCGCGCCATCCATACCCCGGGCCATACGCCGGCATGCATGACCTATGTGGTCAGCGACGGCGCGCAGACTGCCGCCTTTGTCGGGGACACCCTGTTCATGCCCGACTACGGCACCGCGCGCTGCGACTTTCCCGGCGGCGACGCCCGTACGCTCTATGAGTCAATCAACAAGGTGTTGAGCCTGCCGGCGGACACGAAGCTGTACATGTGCCACGACTACCAGCCCGGCGGGCGGCCATTGCAGTTTGTCAGCACGGTAGCGGAGGAACGCGAACACAACATCCATGTACGCAGCGGTATCGGCGAGGACGCCTTCGTTGCGATGCGTACCGCGCGCGACGCGACACTCAACATGCCGATGCTCATGCTGCCGTCAGTGCAGGTCAACATGCGCGCGGGACATATGCCCAATCCGGAAAACAACGGAGTGGCATATATCAAGATTCCCCTCAATGCATTCTGAGCCGGTGCACGTAGTTAAAGCAACGGGAGGTGCCACCGATGTACTGGCACGGGATGCTCAAAGGGCGCGCGTGGCTGGCGCAGCTTGAACTCGTGGGCTAACGCAGCGGTGGCTAACAACCTATCAAAATTTTCTCATGCTAACTTCACTCATTCTTGGCGCCATCGTTGGCGCGGTGCTCGGCCTGACCGGCGCGGGTGGCGGCATCCTGGCCGTTCCGGCGCTGGTCGCCGGCATGGGCTGGCCAATGCAGCAGGCGACGCCGGTCGCGCTGGTCGCCGTGGCGGGCAGCGCCGCAATTGGCGCGCTTGAAGCGTTCCGGCCGCGGCTCGTCCGTTACCGCGCCGCGCTATTCATGGCCGCAGCTGGCGTGCCAATGACCTCAATCGGCGTGCGCCTCGCGCACGCGCTACCACAACGTGTGCTGTTGGCGCTGTTTGCCTCCGTCATGCTGGTGGTGGCCGGAAGGCTGTTATCACAGGCTTTGCGGGGTGGGCGTTCGGACGGTGCGGAATCGCGGTTTTGCGTTGGCCGCATCAATCCCGACACGGGGCGGCTGATCTGGTCATGGTCCATGGGGGCCGCACTTGCGGCAACCGGCGCGTTGACCGGATTAATGACGGGGTTGCTCGGGGTGGGCGGCGGCTTCATCATTGTGCCAATGCTGCGCAAGCTGACCAGCGTGTCGATGCATGGCATCGTCGCTACGTCGCTGATGGTGATAGCGCTGGTTGGCAGCGGGGGTGTCGTCGCGACGGTCCTGCACGGCACGCCGTTGCCGCACGAGCTGACGCTATGGTTCAGTGTGGCGACGGCCGCCGGCATGGTGACCGGGCGGCTGCTCTCGCACCGTCTCTCCGCGCTGCATGTACAGGTGAGTTTCGCGGGAGTGTTGATCTGCGTGGCGCTTGGGATGATGGCGAAGGCCGGGCTAGGTGGATAACTCTCTCGCATGTGGTACGAACGACCCGGCCCGTATTCGATTTCGCTGCTCAGCAAAACACGCCTATTGGGTAGGGGGACTGCGACGTGACAATGTTGACATTGGTGAACATTGTCAACATTGTCAAACGGGCATTCAGCGAATGTTTGTTAGCGAGTCGCTTGGCCTGCCCCGCGCGACCACGGTCGACCGCATGGATGAAATGAAGCCGCGGCGGCGGCTCAATCGCTCGGACGCAAGCCGCCTGGCTCAACCTGACCGGCCCCGGTGTTTACGGTGCCGTGCGACGCGCGACGAAATGGCCAACTTGAGGTTCAATCGAGGCTCAGCGAGGCGAAGCGGCCCGCGTACTTTTTTGTGTACTGAATAATAGGCTTTACTCACGACCGTGGCGATTTACGCCCATGCAAACCCGATCTGACGCCTCAGCCGACAGCGAATCCGCCGGCTACTGGCGCGAACACGAAATGCTGCTATTGCAGCAGGTGATGGCGCTTGTCGGCAAAAGCCTGTCGCCCGCGCCTGCACTGCGCGAGATGCTGCACTTGATGTCCGAGCTGCTCGGCCTGAACCGGGGCCGCATCGTGCTTGCGGACGAAACGCGCCGCATCGGGCGTATCCGGTACGCGTACGGACTCACCACCGAGGAAATCGGCCGGGGTGTGTATGCGTACGGTGAAGGCATCACCGGGCGCGCGCTGCAGCATGGCCAACTGACGATCATCCAGGACATCGACCGCGAGCCGGATTTTCTGGCGCGTGCAGTTGAGCGCCCACGGTTGCCGGACGGGCCAGTCGCGTTCATCGCGCTGCCGATCGTTGTCGAACGGCGGGCGGTCGGCGTTCTTGCGTGCCACCGCATTCGCCATCGCTCGCGTACGCTGGCCGACGACATCACGGTGCTGCGTATTCTCGCGACACTGGCGGGGCAGCTGCTGCAACTGGAAGCCGGCCTCGAGGAAAAAACCCGCGCGCTCGAACAGCAGAACGCAGTGCTCGCGCGAGCCCTCGAATCGGCGGCTGCCCGCTATGGAATTATCGGCACCTCGCCGCCTTTGCTGCGCGCGATATCCGAACTGGAGCGCGTATCGGATTCCTCTGCGAGCGTGCTGTTGCTGGGCGACTCAGGCACTGGCAAGGAACTGTTCGCACGGGCCTTGCATCTGGCGAGTTCGCGCCGCGACCGTGCTTTCATCAAGATCAACTGCGCGGCGATACCGGATACGCTATTCGAGTCTGAGCTGTTCGGTTACGAACGCGGTGCGTTCACGGGCGCGAGCAGCATGCGCGCAGGTTGGTTCGAGCAGGCCAGCAAGGGGACGCTGTTTCTCGATGAGATCGGCGAGCTGCCGTTGACGATGCAGACCAAGCTGCTGCGCACGCTTCAGGAAGGGATCATCACGCGCCTCGGTGGCAAGGCGGAGATTCGGGTTGACGTGCGGCTCGTCGCGGCTACCAATCGCGATTTGCGACGCGCCGTGGCGGATGGCACCTTCCGCCAGGACTTGTACTACCGGCTCAATGTGATTCCGATCCACCTGCCGTCGCTCGCTGAACGCCGCCAGGACATTCGCGTTCTCGCGCTGCATTTCATCAACCATACGAATCAACTCAACCAGCGTAACGTCAATCTCACGGCGGCCGCGCTGGATCGGCTCGAAGAGCACCCGTGGCCCGGCAACATCCGCGAGCTGACCAATTTCGTCGAGCGGATCGTGTTGCTGGCGGAGAAGCCGCTGCTCGATGCAGCGGATATTGACCGGCTGTTGCCGTCGGGCGCGGCGGATGAGCCTGCTGTTGCGCCCATGTCTACGCAGCGGGCGGCTGCCGACCGCGGGCAGGGCGAGGCGCTGGGCGCTTCATCGCATGCTCCTGCGGGCCACAGTGCACCGAGGCCAGTGCGGCCCTATCGGCATGTCGATTCGCATCCGGCGCGGGCGCTCGTGGAGGCGCTCGAACAGTGCGGGGGAAACAAATCGCGCGCGGCGCAACAGTTGGGCATGACACCGCGCCAGTTCAGCTACCGCTGGCAAAAACTCGGCCTGCCGAACGACTGACCAGAGGTTGGCGGCGTACCGCAGAGTGAACAATGTTGACAATGGTGACAATGTCGACCTTGTCGGTTCGCTGATTGGTTGAGAAAACACCGCGCCGAGCCGGGAGGCACTTTTTGTTTGTCCCAGAGCCCCGCCAGTAAAGGGTTTCGGTGACATGCAATCAAGCTGGCATGCCTGTTGCTTTAAGTGATGTGCAGGCGTCGCGCCATTTTCGATGCGACGCCCGAGCCTTCACCCAACACGCACCAGGAGCGTCACTTGAGCACTGTCCCCGCTAATCAAACGACCATTTCCACCTACCTGCGGCCGATCGACCGCGATGGGCTGATGGCCTTCGCCGAAAAGGGGCGCAATAACCCCGGGTCGCGCGGCAAGAACAACGTGCACACGGTCATGCAAGGTCAGTACCGCTCGTTGAGCTATGTCGGCAACCATACGCCCGTTGTCGTCGATGAGCCGCTGCATCTGTTCGGCGAAGACACCGCGCCGGCACCCGGCGAGATCGTGCTGTCCGGTCTCGGCGGCTGCCTTGCGGTCGGCATCACGGCCGTCGCGACGTGGAAGCAAGTCAAGCTGTCGAAGCTCGAGGTGTTCCTCGAAGCGGATATCGGCAATCCGGCTGCATGGGGCGCAGGTGGCTCCGAGATGGAACCCGCTCAGATGGGTTTCCAGGCGATCCGCGTGAAGATCGTGATCGAAGGCGATGCGACGCGTGAGGAGCTTGACGAGATCGTTCGTCGTGCTAACTACTTCTCGCCGGTTGCAAACTCGATGCGCAATCCGATTCCCATGACCGTCACGCTCGCCGACTGAAGCATCGCTTCGCTCGTCCGCGCCGCGCATAGCGGCTGCCCCGGGTTCCCGAAGGAAAACCAACATGGAACATGCAGTGTTAGCAGAAGAGTCCAGCGTCGACACTTGGTGTGACGAAACGGTGCTGGAGCGAGTGGCCGCGATCTCTCCCGGCCCGCTCGCGACCGCCGCGCCGCGGATCGACGGCGAAGGGGTCTACCCACTTGACATCATGGGGGAGCTGGGCGCGGCCGGCGCCCTCGGCGTTCACCTCGACCGGTACGGCGCGCGCTTCGGACTGTCGCTGGCCGCGATGCAGGAAGCGAGCCGCGCGTGTGGCTCGACCGGCTTCCTGATGTGGGCCCACGATGTCTGCGGGTTGTACATGGAGCAGTCCGGCAACCCATGTCTAGGCGGCGCCCGGCTCGAGGCGCATGCCCGCGGCCAGACGTTCGGCGGCACTGCGCTGTCGAACCCGATGAAAGCGTTCTCAGAAATCGAGCCGATGGCGTTCCGCGCCACGCCTACGCGAGGTGGCTATCTGATCAATGGCACGCTGCCGTGGGTCAGTCATATCCGCGTGGGCCAGTATTGCGGCGCGATCGCCGCAGTGCATCGCGATGACGGTTCGGTCTCGCACGAGGTGATGTTCCTGCTGAGCTGCGACGAGCGCGTCGCGCTGCGTCACTGCCCGGTGTTCTCCGGCATGGAAGGCACCAGCACCTGGGGCGTCAAGCTCACCGACTATTTTGTCGGCGAAGCCGACCTGATTGCCGATCCGGCGCGGCCATTCGTCGCGCGGATCAAGGCGGCGTTCATCCTGCTGCAGGTCGGCATGGCGCTGGGCGTCGCACAAGGCGGTATCGATTCGTGTCTCGAAGTCGAGCCGGTGCTCGGTTACGTGAACCGCTTCCTGCATGACCGGCCAGACGAACTGACTGCCGAACTCGACGAAGCGGTGAGCGCGACGCAGCGACTTGCGCGCAC
>JAXDQB010000407.1:0-3149 GCA_034668065.1 Paraburkholderia sp. | reverse complement strand
CCTGCCGCTGATGTTCAACGTCCTCGCCCGTCAGAAAGAGCCGCAGTAAATCGCGCAAGCCCTGGCCGCCAGCGCGATGATCGAGATCCTCGAGCGGCAGATAGTTGAAGTTGAGCTGCCGGATCAGCCGCCAGGCCATCTCCCGCTCCGCATACGGCGCTTTGGGCGTGGAAGGCGCTCGAACCAGCCCGACGCTTTCAAGCGGGACGGATTCGGCGACCGTCAGATCTCGCACACCATCACGCGGCACCACGCTCGGCAAATCGCGGTTCGTTACCCATGCATCGACCGACAAGAAACGCATCTGCTCGCAGTAAGGCGCATCGTTCTGGTCCACGAGCGACACGAACGTCTCTGTGCCGATGTACGGCGTGCGCGTGCCATAACGGCGCGCGGAGTCCGACAGAAGCGTTCGTTCGCGCCGTGTCGAAAAATACCGCCCATGGTTGCCCTCGTCGTCATTCAGCGTCTGGTAGAGCGGGCGGAATTCCAGCTCGGCCGACGTCGCGCCCACCTGCCCGACCATGGCCTCGACCGAGAACACTTCGTAGTCGAGCGGCGCAAGACGTGCCGGCACCAAGCGGAATTCGGTTTCTGCCGCCGATAACTCAATGCGGTCCGTATGCTTGGGAAACAGGTTGATCACGGGCGTGCAAAAGAGCGCAAACCGCGACGCGTCGACCAGGTTCGCAAGACGCTCCGTTGGCTGATCGAGGAGCACGACAATCTCGGCCTCCCGGCCACTCGCACGGCGCAGGCCTTCCTCGAGCCCGGTGAGCGCGAAGAAATAAAAGCGGCTCGGGCACGCAAAGTATTCGTGCAGCAAATTGTGACCGTGAAACTTCGACCAGGTCAGAGGTAAAAGGCCCTGATCGGTGCCAAGGCCCTCGTGGACAACAGCGTCCCGGGTGACCGCTGCAAGCGGCTGGCCAGGCGTGGCGAACTCGCCCGGTGCCGCGGTGATCGACGCGATGCCTGCGGTATGCAGCAGCTCGAACAGGTGCGACGAAACGTGTTCATCGCCCGCCAGATACACCGGCAACCGGTCCAACCCTTTCAGGTCTGCGATTCGCGCATCGCCCGTGGTGCGCACGCGCAGGCGAAGCGCGCCACGGACCTTCCTGGCCGCCGGTACGTAGCGGTCAAGCGCCGGAATGTCAGGTGGAATGCCAGTGAGCTGCGCCCCGGCGATCTCGAGTGGCCAGAGCGTCACATCCTGGCTGCTGCGGAACTGGCACGCCGTTTTTTCGCCATCGGGAATGCGCGCCGCAAAGCTGGTGCCGCGTGGGACCCGAAAACCGTGGACCAGATTGCCTTCGACGTGTCCCGGATAAAGACGGGCCACGGCCATCGACGGCGTTGGCGCCACGTAGTTCGGATAAAGGACTTCGAGAAGGCGCCCGGTAAAGCGCGGGAACTCCGCGTCGAGCTTGATCTGCATGCGTGCGGCCATGAAGCAGAACGACTCGATCAGCCGCTCGACATACGGGTCGGCCACCTCGCCCGCCTGAAGCCCCAAGCGTCGTGCAATCTTCGGGTGCCCCTGCGCAAACTCGCCGGCAAGCTCGCGCATGTAGATGAGCTCCTGATTGTAGTAGTCCAGCAGTCGCGGATCCATCGGAAACCTCTCGTGGTTCTCGTTGCTTTCAGCCCTTGCGCATGCCGATGATGTCGACCTGACTGGTTTCCAGATCGAGCGAGCTCTGCACCATGAATTCGAGCGGATAGGGCTCAATCTGAATCATGCCGCGCACCTCGAACGCCAAAACGTTGTACTGGGCATCGGCATCTATCTCGGTAAGCGGTGCGACTGTCAGCACTTCGGGAATCAGACGCGGCTCGAAGTCGTGGATCGCGCGCCGGATGATCTGTTCGATCTCGGCCCAGCTACGCGAGGCCATGAACGCTCCGGCGAGCGGCGGCACGCCGAAATTGACCGTCGACGCCGCAGCATGCGAATGCCGTTCGCGGTCGAGCAGATCGCCAATGCTGGTCGTGTTGAGCAGGAACGCCAGATCGCGCTGAACGATGTCGCGCATCTGCGAGCGCGTGACGGCATATTCGCCAGGCGCCTCCGTCTGCCGCTGTGGCGCGTCGTCACGCAGACGGTCAATCAGCGTCGGCAGTAAATGCGTACCCGCGCGCCGCGACGTCTCGCTCCTCTCGCGGCCGGTACGTTTGTCCTTACGCCGTTCCAACGGCCCCTCCTGATTGCGTTGGATTTCGGTGGATTGCGCTCACGCTGGAATCGCAGGCCGGCAACTCGGAGAGGCTCGTCTCGGCCGAGCTGATTGCCCGCGCTTGTTGTCCGATCTCGATGAAACCGGACTCGCGCCGTGCTGTCTCGGTGCGCTGGCAGGCAGTTGCTGGAACAGACGCCAGCAGCGGGCTGTCGATGCCCAATGCGTGATGTTCGCGGCGCGCAAGCGCGGGCGGAAGGGCCGCCGAGCGGTGCGACGCGGCGGCGTGATACTCCGGGGGAGCGAAAAGCCGCAAGATCTCCGGCACCGAATCGGCTTTCAAGTCACGCAAGGCGCCAGGCCCTGGCGCAGCACTGAGCCGACCAAAGCAGTCCTCCAGTGTGCGCACGCCTGACAGCAGCCCTTCAATGAAGCCGCCACCGCCACTCATCGATGCCCCCCCCGCCTCGAACTCAGGGCACGGCCCCTCGAGTTCGCAGGGCGCGCGAGGAGCGCTTTCGTTCGGGCCGTCGGCAGACGCGTCGTGGGAGCACCAGTCGCCCGCGAGCGGCGCCAGCGGATCATCAAGGGCGCGGCAGTATTGATCGTGGAGCGCCCGAATCAAGTCCGGTGTCACGCCAGGTTCCAGACCAGACGCACTCGCCGCATTCCATTCGCATGCGCCGTGCAGATTGTGCCCGCACGGCGACTGTTGCACCGCAATTCGGCCGGCGGCCGCTGGGTTACCTAGCAGACCGAACACCGCGCTCTCGCCGTGCAAATCCCCTGGCACCTCGTATCCGCGCACGATCGGCTGCCCATGGGAGGTCTTGTCAGCGGACGTCACATCCGCGCCGGCCCGGTTGGCACCCGCCGCTCGGTCCGCTCGGTCCGCTCGGTCCGCTCGGTCCGCTCGGTCCGCTCGGTCCGCTTGATCCGCTTGATCCGCTTGATCCGCTTGATCCGCTC
>JAXDQB010000406.1:0-2899 GCA_034668065.1 Paraburkholderia sp. | reverse complement strand
AACGGACGCAGGTGTTGATCAACAGCCCAAACGGTCAGCGTGCTGAGTAGACCATGCCCGCCCAGGGCTTTGATCGGAACAGCCACCACCTCAGCGTCTCCCACAAGGCCTTCCATGCGAATGCCCCCGTCCGCAATCCCCACCGGGAGCGCACCGTCGACATTTCCGTATAATTAGGGGTTTAGGGTGAAAACGGCCCACTTGCGCTTCCCCGTAGGCAACAAGCGCCCCCAGGCGATGCGAGCCATACGGCACAAACGCGGCGAGCCGGATTCGAGTCGAGACCGTCCCCCAGTCCTCTATGAAAGCCGCCGAAATCCGCGAGAAATTCCTCAAGTTCTTCGAATCGAAGGGCCACACGATCGTCCGTTCGTCGAGCCTCGTGCCCGGCAACGATCCGACGCTGCTCTTCACCAATTCGGGAATGGTGCAATTCAAAGACGTGTTTCTCGGCGCCGAGTCGCGTCCGTACACGCGCGCAACCACGGCTCAGCGCAGCGTGCGCGCGGGCGGCAAGCACAACGATCTCGAGAACGTCGGCTACACCGCGCGGCACCATACGTTCTTCGAGATGCTCGGCAACTTCTCGTTCGGCGATTACTTCAAGCGCGACGCAATCGGCTATGCGTGGGAATTGCTCACGACAGTCTATGGCCTGCCGAAGGAGAAGCTCTGGGTCACCGTCTACCAGGAGGACGACGAGGCGTACGACATCTGGGCGAAGGAAGTGGGCGTGCCGGCCGAGCGCATCATCCGCATCGGCGACAACAAGGGCGCGCGCTACGCGTCCGACAACTTCTGGCAGATGGCGGACACGGGCCCGTGCGGCCCTTGCTCGGAGATCTTCTTCGATCACGGGCCCGATGTGTGGGGCGGCCCGCCGGGATCTCCCGAGGAAGACGGCGACCGCTACATCGAAATCTGGAATCTCGTGTTCATGCAGTTCAACCGGGATGCTCAGGGCAACATGACGCCGCTGCCCAAGCCGTGCGTCGATACCGGCATGGGCCTCGAGCGGATCGCAGCCGTGCTGCAGCACGTGCACAGCAACTACGAGATCGATCTGTTCCAGGCGCTCATCCAGGCCGCGTCGCGCGAAACGGGCATCGCCGATCTCGCAAACAACTCGCTGAAAGTGATTGCGGACCACATCCGCGCCTGCTCGTTTCTCATCGTCGACGGTGTGATCCCCGGCAATGAGGGCCGTGGCTACGTGCTGCGCCGGATCGTGCGGCGTGCCATCCGCCACGGCTATAAGCTTGGCTGCAAGCGGCCGTTCTTCCACCAGCTCGTCGCCGATCTCGTGGCGCAAATGGGCGGCGCTTACCCGGAACTCGCCGACGCACAGGCGCGCGTGACGAACGTGCTGCGCCAAGAAGAGGAGCGTTTTTTCGAGACGATCGAGCACGGCATGTCGATTCTCGATTCGGCGCTTGCCGATCTCGCCCAAAAAGGCGGCAAGGTGCTCGACGGCGAAGTTGCGTTCAAGCTGCACGACACGTACGGCTTCCCGCTCGATCTGACGGCCGACGTCTGCCGCGAGCGCGGCATGTCGGTCGACGAGCCCGCGTTCGACGAGGCCATGTCGCGCCAGCGTGAGCAGGCGCGCGCGGCCGGCAAGTTCAAGATGGCGCAGGGGCTTGAATACTCAGGCGCGAAAACGACCTTCCACGGCTATGACGAGCAGATTTTCGACGATGCGAAAGTCGTCGCACTGTACGTGGACGGCTCGGCCGTCGATCACGTTGCCAAGGGCCAGCAGGCCGTCATCGTGCTCGATCACACGCCGTTCTATGCGGAATCGGGCGGCCAGGTCGGCGACACCGGTGTGCTTGCCAACGCAAGCGTGCGTTTCGCCGTTCTCGACACCCAGAAGGTGCAGGCGGACGTGATCGGCCATCACGGCGTGCTCGAGCAGGGCACGCTCAAAGTCGGCGACGTCATGAAGGCGGAGATCGACGCGATTCGCCGTGCCCGCACGGCCCGCAACCACTCGTCGACGCACTTGATGCACAAGGCGCTGCGCGAAGTGCTCGGCTCGCACGTTCAGCAAAAGGGCTCGCTTGTCGATCCCGACAAGACGCGTTTCGATTTCGTTCACAACGCGCCCATGACCGACGACGAAATCCGGCGCGTAGAAGACATCGTGAATGCGGAGGTTCTCGCCAACGCGCCCGGCGTCGTGCGTGTCATGCCCTACGACGACGCCGTGAAAGGCGGCGCGATGGCGCTCTTCGGCGAGAAATACGGGGACGTGGTCCGCGTGCTCGATCTCGGATTCTCCCGGGAGCTCTGCGGCGGCACGCACGTGCATCGCACGGGCGATATCGGGTTGTTCAAGATCCTCGGCGAGACCGGGGTGGCGGCCGGCATCCGGCGCGTCGAGGCAATCACGGGCGACAACGCCGTGCGCTATGTGCAAAAGCTCGAAGAGCAGTTGCATGCGGCTGCGGGCGTGCTCAAGGCGCAGCCGTCGGAGCTCACGCAGCGGATCGGGCAAGTTCAGGATCAGGTCAAGTCGCTCGAGAAAGAGCTCGCTGCGTTGAAGTCGAAGCTCGCATCGAGCCAGGGCGACGAACTCGTCGCGCAGGCGGTCGACGTGGCCGGCGTGCAAGTGCTGGCCGCGACGCTTGAGGGTGCGGATGCGAAGACGCTGCGCGAAACGGTCGACAAGCTGAAGGACAAACTCAAGCACGCGGCGGTCGTGCTGGCGTCTGTCGATGGGGGCAAGGTCAGCATTATCGCGGGCGTGACGCCCGATGCGAGCAAGAAGGTGAAGGCCGGCGAACTCGTCAATTTCGTTGCCCAGCAGGTGGGCGGCAAGGGCGGCGGACGGCCGGACATGGCTCAGGCCGGGGGCACCGACCCGGCGGGTCTGCCGGCGGCGCTCGCAGGCGTG
>JAXDQB010000405.1:0-6555 GCA_034668065.1 Paraburkholderia sp. | reverse complement strand
TGCCGGATCGAATCGGCGCGGAATTCGGCGACGAGCCGCCTTGCACGCGCCTCCCAGTCGACGATCAGTGCGCGCGCGAGGGGCTCGAGAAACGTGAAGCGAAGCAGATTGCGCTCGGGCGCCGCTTGCCTGGCCTCGCTGGCGGCGCCGGCCGGCCCGTCCAGCCAGCCGACGAAGAGCTCGGCCGCAGGCACGTTCCAGGCGAGCGCGTTCCATTGGCGGTCGAGCACATAGGCAGGCGTGTCGAGGTGCGCGACGGTCGCAATCAGCGTGGTGGGCGCCTCTGCCGCGGCGGGGGCGGGCTCTGCGGGATCGCGCTCACCCGCAAGCTCGAAGAGGTAGGCGCGTTCCGCACGCGAGAGTTGCAACGCCATCGCAATGCGCGCGAGCGCGTCGGCCGAGGCCGACACCTGCCGCCCTTGTTCGATCCACGTGTACCAGGTTGGGCTGACGCCGCACAGCTGCGCGACTTCTTCTCGGCGCAGGCCCGGCGTGCGGCGCCGCGGCCCGGGCGGCAAACCGACGGCGAGCGGGGAAAGGCGTTCGCGATGGGCGCGAATGAATTCGCCGAGCGCGCGCGCGGGCGTGTCCGTGAGCGGTGCTGCTGAGCAAGCGTGCGCATGCGCCGATCGAGCGTCTGCCGGCGTGGCGGGGGACGCCCCGGCGGAGCTTGGATCTGAGCTCGATGTGGGCGCTTTGACCGCTTTGACCAGTGCGGCAGTTGTGTCAGGACGGTTCGGCAGTGAATTAGCCATCGGTCGACTAGGTATTAAAAACGGGCAGAAAGCTCTACGGAAATAGGGAAAACGAATCAGTCGGATAAATAGCCGGGTGCCTTTTATACCAGGATATCCCCTTGCCTTGTACCGGTACTGGCATGGCCCTATTGTAGCGGCATGCGCGCTACGCGGATCAACCTGGCGATCTGCCCCTGCTCCGGCGGCGCGCGCTGCGGCGTTGTCTGGGCCGCGTTTTTCCGTCCGAAGGAACACACTGCCGGCTAAGAGGAGCGCTGAGATGAAACACCACGAACAGGTTGCCGACGCATTCGGCTCAACAGCTGCTGCCTATCTGACGAGTCCGAGCCATGCGAGTGGGGCCGACCTGACCATGCTTGCGGCCGAGATCGCTTCGACACCCGAGGCGAGCGTGCTCGATCTCGGCTGCGGCGCCGGGCATGTCAGCTTCGCCGTTGCGCCGCACGCGCAGTCGGTGACGGCCTATGACATCGCGCCTCAGATGCTCGCGACGGTCGCCGCCGCGGCGCGCGAGCGCGGCCTTGCCAACGTACGCACGGAGCAGGGCGCCGCCGAGTCGCTGCCGTTTGCCGACGCCTCGTTCGATTGGGTCGTGAGCCGTTTCAGCGCGCACCACTGGCACGACGTGCCGCGCGCGCTCAGGGAAGTGCGGCGCGTGTTGAAACCCGATGGGCGCACGCTGTTCGTCGATGTCGCGGGCGTCGATCATCCGCTGCTCGACACGCACTTCCAGGCCGTGGAGGTGCTGCGCGACGGCTCGCATATCCGGAACTATCGCGCCGACGAATGGCTCTCGTTATTTGCCGGCGCGGGTTTCACCGCGCGGATTCGCGAGCGCTGGCGTCTGCCGATGGCGTTCGACCAATGGGTGGCGCGCATGCGCACGCCCGAGGTGCGCGCCGCGGCGATCCGCTCCTTGTGGGCCGGCGCGCCCGACGAAGTGCGCGAGTATTTCGCTGTTCAGCCGGATGGCTCTTTCACGCTCGACGTCCTGATGGTCGAGGCAAACTGAAGCCGTCAGCGTGAAGACGGGCGCTGCCAGCGCAGGAAGGCCGCATCGTCGCGCGAGGGGCCCCCGCGATGTTCCGCCGATGCGGCGGCGCGACGAACAAAATATTTAACCCGTATTGCGCAGCCCGGCCGCAATGCCGTTGATGGTGAGATGAATGCCGCGGCGCAGCCGCGCGTTGCTGTCGCCCGCGCGATGGCGCTTGAGTAATTCCACTTGCAGATGGTTGAGCGGATCGAGGTAGGGAAAACGGTTCTTGATCGAGCGCGCGAGCAGCGGATTGTCGGCGAGCCGCTCGTCCTTGCCGGTGATCTGCGCGAGCGCCTGCGCCGTGCGTTCCCATTCGGCGACGATGCGCTCGAACACATGCTTGCGCAGCTTCTTGTCGTCGACGAGCTGCGCATAGCGCGAGGCAACCGCAAGATCCGTCTTCGCCAGCACCATGTCCATGTTCGACAGCAGTGTCGAGAAAAACGGCCAGGTCTTATACATCTTCTTGAGCGTAGAAAGACGCCGCGCGCGCTCGGTCTCGCTCGTGGCGCTCTCGAGATGCATGGCGACAGCGCTGCCAAAGCCATACCAGCCCGTGAGCAAAAGCCGGCACTGGCCCCAGGAGAAGCCCCATGGAATCGCCCGAAGGTCTTCGATACGGCGATTCTTCGGATCCTGCAGCTTGCGCGAGGCGGGGCGACTGCCAAGGTTGAGCTCGGCGATTTCGGCGATCGGCGTTGAGGAAAAGAAATAGTGGGTAAAGCCGGGCGTCTCATAGACGAGTGCGCGATAGGCCGCCATCGCCGCGTCGGACAGCGCTTGCATCGTCTCTTCGAATGCGGGAAGGGCTGCGGGCGCGTTGCCTTGCGGCAGCAGCGACGCTTCGAGTGTCGCGGCGATCACCGTTTCGAGGTTGCGCCGGCCGATCTCGGGATTTCCAAACTTGCTCGCGATGACTTCGCCTTGCTCGGTGAGCCGGATGTGGCCGTTCACGGTGCCCGGCGGCTGCGACAGGATGGCCTGATAGGTTGGGCCGCCGCCGCGGCCGACCGTACCGCCTCGGCCGTGAAAGAGGCGCAGCCGGACGCCGCGTTCCTTGAAGAGCGCGACGAGGGCGACCTCGGCGCGGTACAGCTCCCAGTTCGACGTGAGAAAGCCGCCGTCCTTGTTGCTGTCGGAATAGCCCAGCATCACCTCCTGCTCGTCGCCCTGGTGCTCGATGAGCGCAACGACCCCGGGCAGCGCGAAGAACTCGTTCATGATCAAGGAGGCATTGCGCAAATCGGCAATCGTTTCGAAAAGTGGGATCGCCATGAGGCCGTTCTTCGCGGTGCCCGCCGGCCGGCCGCCGAGCGTGCCTTCGAGCAGGCCCGTCTCTTTTTGCAGCAACAGGACTTCGACGAGATCGCTGACCGTTTCGGTGTGCGAAACGATGTAGTTGCGCACGGCGGCCGCGCCGAAGCGCTCGCGCGTTGCACGGGCCACCTCGAGCACGCCGAGCTCGCTCGTCACGAGTGGCGAATATTCGAGGTACGGCGAGCGCAGAAGGCGCGGTTGCTCGAGCTCGGTAAGCAGCACCCGTAGCTTGTCCGCCTCCGATAGCAATGCATAGTCCGGCTCCACGCCCGCACGCTCGAGGAGTTCGGCGATAACGGCTTCGTGCACGTCCGAGCTCTGGCGCAAGTCGATCGTCGCTAGGTGAAAGCCGAACACCTCGGCGGCGCGCGCAAGCGGCGCGAGGCGCGGCGCCGTCAGCCACTCGCCGTGATGGGTGTTCAGCGAATCGATGAGTACGTTCAGATCGCACGCGAGTTCGTCGGCGCTCGCGTACGGCGCGGCGCCCCGATGGGCCTCGCGTGTCCTCACGGCCCCTTCGCCCAGCAACGCGCGTGCCGTTGCCGCAAGCCGAGCATAGACGCCGATCAGCGCGCGCCGGTAGGGCTCGTCGACGCGATGGGGCGATTGATCGGGCGATGCAAGCGCGAGGGCCTTTAACGCCTCGCTCGAGCCGGCGAGCAAATTCGAGACGGAAAGTTCGGCGCCCAGCGCATGGACTTCCTCGAGATAGTGCTCGAGGATCACGGCCGCCTGCCGAGAGACCGCGTGCTCAAGCGTGGCGGCCGTGACGTTCGGGTTGCCGTCGCGGTCGCCGCCGATCCAGCTGCCCATCTGGAAAAACGCCGGCAGGCGCGAGCTGAGCTGGTGCCGCTCGGCGAGCGCCGCTTCGATATCAGCGTAAAGCCAGGGAATTTCGCGCAGGAACGTCGCGTGGTAATACGAAACGGCGTTTTCGATCTCGTCCGCGACGGTGAGCCGCGAGTCGCGCAGCATGCGCGTTTGCCAGAGCGCCGTCACGCGGGCGCGCAGGAGTGCCTCATTCTGTGCGCGCTCGCGCGCCGTCAGGGGTTGATCGCGCTCGGCAAGCAGACGCGCAATGTCGTGCTGGGCGTCGAGTATGCTCTTGCGCTGCACTTCGGTTGGATGCGCCGTCAGCACGGGTACGATCAACGCTTCGTCAAAGAAGCGCTTGAGCGCTTCGCCGTCGATGTTGCCGGCCAGCGCGAAGCGCTCGAGCGCGTAGGCAATCGTGCCCGCCTGTGGTGCCGAGCCGCGCAGCGCATGAATACGGCGCCGACGGTTGTGATGGCGGTCTTCGGCAATGTTGGCGAGATGCGAGAAGTAACTGAATGCCCGCACCACGCTCACGGTCTGCTCGGGCGTCAGCGCGCGCAATTGCTTTTCGAGCGCTTGCGCCGCACTGCTGTCGTCTTCGCGGCGAAACTTCACGGCGTGCTGGCGGATTGTCTCCACGACGTCGAACACGGCGTCGCCTTCCTGCTCCCGCACGACATCGCCGAGCAGGCGGCCCAGGTAGCGAATGTCCTGAAAGAGCGGTTGATCCTTGTCCTCCCGGCCGCGGGAAAATCCCTTGGGCGGCGCCCCGGCGCCGCTTGTGGGCGAGGGCAAGGATGAGGCGGGCAAAGCATCGTTGCGGCGCGCGGCGCGCGGCGATCCAGAAGACGTCACAATGAATTCCCATCGCGAAGCCAGCAAAAAATGGGGCTAGGCGTGCGTGCTACCATTCTTGGATGTTCCATCCCGTCATTCGAAGTGTGTACCCATGAATTCCGAGACGCATTTTTCCGCACCGCCAAGCACGCTCGTGATCGCCTCGCGCGAAAGCCGTCTTGCGATGTGGCAGGCTGAGCACGTGCGCGACGTGCTGCGCAAATTATATCCATCTTGCGACGTGCGAATTCTTGGGATGACTACTCGCGGCGATCGCATTCTCGATCGCACGCTGTCGAAGGTGGGCGGCAAGGGCCTCTTCGTCAAGGAACTCGAGAACGCGCTCGCCGACGGTCGCGCCGACCTTGCGGTCCATTCGCTCAAAGACGTGCCGATGGAGCTGCCGGACGGCTTCGCGCTCACTGCGATCATGGAGCGCGAGGATCCGCGCGACGCCTTCGTCTCGAACAACTACGCAACGCTCGATGCGCTGCCGCCCGCCAGCGTGGTCGGTACCTCGAGCCTGCGCCGGGAGGCGATGCTGCGCGCGCGCTATCCACAACTCATCGTCGAGCCGCTGCGCGGCAATCTTGACACGCGGCTGGCAAAGCTCGACCGCGGCGATTACGCCGCCATCATTCTCGCAGCGGCGGGCTTGAAGCGGCTCGGTCTTGCCGCCCGTATTCGCGCGTGCCTCGATGTTCGCGAGAGCCTGCCGGCGGCGGGCCAGGGCGCCCTCGGCATCGAAATACGGGCGGACAGGCCGGAACTTGCCGCGTGGCTCGCGCCGCTCGACCATCAACCGACGGCGCTCGCAGTCATTGCGGAGCGGACCGTCTCTCGAGCGCTCGGCGGCAGCTGCGACGTGCCGCTTGCCGCGCACGCGCAGTGGCGTGAAGGCGTCCTTCATCTCGCGGGCCGTGTCTCGATGCCCGACGGGTCTCGCCCCGCTGTGGCCGAAGCCGAGGCGGGCATCACGAGCGTCGACGCTGCTTGCGCGCTCGGCTACGAAGTCGCGCGCGTGCTCGAAGGGCAGGGAGCGCGCGAAATCGTCAGCATGCTTGCGTCGGCGAACCCCGGTGAATCGGCCGATTGATGGGTGACATGAACCGCGACACGGGCGGTGACATGATCGGGGGCGCCGTGGGCGGCACTTTGCCCACATTGCCCACTTCGAACACAGACCCGGCAGTTCCGGCGCAGCCGGCCTTCACAGAACCGGTCGCGAGCGCTCAGGCGTCACCCGTGCAGCCGCCACTGCCCGCACCGTCGGTATCGCCGTTCACCGTTGTGCTTACGCGCCCGGCGGGCCAGTCGGCCGGGCTGGCGGCGCGCCTCGCCGGTGACGGCATCGCCACATTCGAATTCCCGCTCATCGAGATTGCCGACGCAGGAGATGATTCACCGCTTGTCGCCGCGTTTGCCTCGCTGAAAGCCTATGCGCTCGTCGTTTTCGTTTCGCCGAATGCGATCGATCGCGCCCTGGCGGGGATGGACGGCCGGTGGCCGGGCAGCGTTCCTGTCGGCGCAGTTGGCCCCGGCAGCGTCGCCGCGCTTGCGCGGCACGGCATCGCGGCGCCCGCGTACGAAATCATCTGTCCGGCAGGGGCCGACGGTGGCTCCGCCGCCGCTGCCGCAAGCGACGACGCGAGCGTGCGCTTCGATTCCGAATCGCTGTGGGCCTCGCTCGAAGCGAAGTTCGGCGCAACGGGGTTTCAGGGCCGACGTGTGTTGATCGTGCGTGGCGACGGCGGCCGCGAATGGCTCGCCGATCGCTTGCGTGAAGCG
>JAXDQB010000404.1:0-3891 GCA_034668065.1 Paraburkholderia sp. | reverse complement strand
CAGGTCGAACACCTCGCCCTTGTGCGGCATGCGGCCAAGGTGGCTGGCGACCAGGCCGCCGATGGTGTCGACGTCGTCCTCGGGCAGGTCGACCCCGATCTCTTCGTTGAACTGGTCGATCTCGGTCAGGGCCTTGACGCGCCAGCGCGGGCCGATCGGTCCCGCTTCGATCGACACGATGTTGTCGTCGGCTTCGTCGAAGTCGTATTCGTCCTCGATGTCGCCGACGATCTGCTCGAGCACGTCCTCGATCGTGATGAGGCCGGCGACGCCGCCGTACTCGTCGACGACGATGGCTATGTGGTTGCGGTTCACACGAAAGTCGTGCAGCAGCACGTTAAGCCGCTTGGATTCCGGAATAAATACGGCCGGGCGCAGCATGCCGCGCACGTCGAAATCCTCCTCCGCGTAGTAGCGCAGCAGATCCTTCGCGAGCAGCACGCCGATCAAGTTGTCCCGATTGCCTTCATAGACGGGATAGCGCGAGTGCGCCTTTTCCAGCACGAATGGAATGAACCGCTCGGGACTTTCGGCAATGTTGATCGCGTCCATTTGCGCGCGCGGGATCATGATGTCGCGCGCGCACAGATCGGAGACCTGGAATACGCCTTCGATCATCGACAGCGAATCGGCGTCGATGAGATTGCGCTCATGCGCATCCTGCAGGATTTCGAGCAGTTCGCTGCGCGTTTCGGGCTCGGGCGAAATGAAATCGGTCAGACGCTCGAGCAGCGAGCGTTTTTCTTGCGGTTTGTCGGTGTGTCGTCGACTGGGATATGAGTCGTTCATGGCGAAGCGTCCGAGACGACCGGACGCGAGGTAAACGGAAAGTAAAGGATACACCAGCCGGACGTCGCTTCATGCGCCCGCGCTATCCTGATAAAGTCGGGCGGCGCGCGTCCATTCAGCGCGCATGCCACAAGCGCAGTCGTTTTCTATCTTTTTTTGCAAGTAAGTCATATGTCGGATGATTTTGAAGTACGTGGTCCCCACGATGAGGTGCTCGAGCACGCGGGGCACCATGAGCATCACGCGGAGCCTGATCCGTTTGCCGGGCGAGTGGCGGTGATGACGGCAATCCTGGCCACGCTCGGTGCGTTCTACACGTATCAGGGTGGTTCGACAGAAGGTCTCGCACTTTTTTACAAGAACGAGGCGGCGATCCGCAAGACGGAAGCGGCCGACCAATGGAATTACTACCAGGCCGAGGGGCAGAAACAGAACCTGGCGCAACTCGGGGCGCTGCTCACGGCGAGCGACCCCAAGGCAAATGCGAAATTGACGGCCGACATTGCCAAGTACGCGCAGCGCAAGGAGCCTATACGCGCGCACGCCGAAGCGCTCGAAAAAGGCGTGCTCGAGGCCAATGCAGCCAGCGAGCGGCAGCTGCATCAGCACCATCGTTGGGCGCAGGCAACGACGCTCACGCAAGTTGCCATTTCACTGGCAGCCATCACGCTGCTCACGCGGCGGCGGTGGCTGTTGTACGGGGCGCTCGGGGTCGCGGGTGTCGGGGTGCTGGTTGGCGGGGCGGCCGGATTCGGCCTTTGATTCATCGGTCGGCGCAGCGCTCGAGCAACGCCTCGAGCGCGCGATCAGGCATGCCGCTTTGCCGGAGCGCCTCAACGGTGCGGCTTACGTACTCGAGCGTCGTGCCGTAGCGCCCGCGCGCACACCCCAACACCGCCTTCACGACGGTATCGGGCAGTTTGCCCGTGTAAGTCGCTACGTCGCGTCGCATGACGAATGCGAGCGCTGAGATGCGCCGTCCGTCGGCGAGCACGCAACGCAGCCAAGCGGGGCGGTATGAGCCCATCGCCATTTCGCGTCGCCACAACGCCTGAAGGTGCGGCATCGCAGTCTCGCCCGCCAGACGCAGCGCCACCCCGGTGCACGAACCGCCGCGATCCAGCGCGAGCACAAGCCCCGGTTGTTCGGGCGTGCCGCGATTCACTCGCGACCACAAATAAAGCCCGCGGTGGTAGCCACGCACGCACCCGCGCACGCTTTCGGCGGCCGGCATCCCCGGGTTCCAGATCAGCGAGCCGTAGCCGAAGAGCCAGAGGTCGTGGCTGCCGTCCCAATCCTTGAGCGCGCAGGCGAGCGATGCGTCGAGCTCTTCGTCAGACAGCAAGCGCGCCTCGCCGAGCGAGGGCGGGTAGCCGGAGCCGGCGGCGGTCGCAGCGCCGGGATTGGCGGGCAGAGTGGAGATCGCGGGAAATCGTGCCATTTCGAAGTCGACGCGCCTTTTTGGGGAAGTGCGCGGCGTTTAGCGTTCGCGCGCTTGGTAAGGTTCGGCGAAGCCTAGGCCACCGAGAATATCCGTTTCAAGCGTCTCCATCTCGCGTGCCTCATCCTCGAGTTCGTGATCGTACCCCTGAGCGTGCAGTGTACCGTGCACGATCATGTGCGCGTAGTGCGCTTCAAGCGGCTTGCCTTGCTCGGCCGCTTCCTTTTCGATGACGGGGCAGCATATGACGATGTCGCCCGTGACCGGATCGTCCGCGTGCTCCGCATACGCGAACGTCAATACGTTGGTCGCATAGTCCTTGCCGCGGTAGGTCCGGTTAAGCAATCGTCCCTCTTCTGCGTCGACAAAGCGCAGCGTCAGCTCGCCCTCGGCAAAAAGCGCCGCCTTCACCCAGCTTGCGACGCGCGCGCGTGTGAGCAGCACCTTATGCGCCGGATAAGCCCGCGAGGCGGGAAATTGCAGCGTGAGCGTCAGTCGGGGCGCGCGGGTCGTGCTCATGCGAAGGGATGGTCGGTGAGAGTGATCGGCGAAGAGAGCGCGAACGCAGGGTGGCGTGGCGACTCCATGGTGCTATCGGTTCTCCGGCCTGCGACCGTCGTCGTCTTTCTTCGCGTGCGTGTCGTATGCCTCGACGATGCGCGCTACGAGCGGGTGACGCACCACGTCCGCGCTAGTGAAGCGCGTCAGGGCGATGCCGCGCACGTTCGCAAGCACCTGCTGCGCTTCGATAAGCCCGCTCTTGGCGCCGCGCGGCAGATCCACCTGCGTCGTGTCGCCAGTGACGACCGCTTTTGAACCGAAGCCGATGCGCGTGAGAAACATCTTCATCTGCTCGGGCGTCGTGTTCTGCGCTTCGTCCAGGATGATGAACGCGTGATTGAGCGTGCGGCCGCGCATGTAGGCGAGCGGCGCGATCTCGATCATTTGGCGCTCGAACATCTTGGCCGTCTTGTCGAAACCGAGCAGATCGTAGAGCGCGTCGTAGAGCGGACGCAGGTACGGATCAACTTTCTGCGCGAGGTCGCCCGGCAGGAAGCCGAGGCGCTCTCCGGCTTCGACCGCCGGGCGCGTGAGAACGATGCGCTTGACCTGATCGCGTTCGAGCGCATCGACCGCGCAGGCGACGGCCAGATAGGTCTTGCCCGTGCCGGCCGGCCCGACGCCTAACGTTACGTCGTGGGACACGATTTGCTTCAGGTACTCACGCTGCGCCGGCGTTCGCCCGCGCAAATCGGCCCGGCGCGTGTAGAGCTTCGGTCCGAGCTCTTCGACGTTCTCGTCGTCGGGGCCGGCGGGTTCGTCGAACGGATGATCGGGGTCGTAGTGGCTGCCTGTTTCGATCCGCTCGCCACCGCTCACGCCGGACACGTTGCCCGGATGGCGCTTTTCGACGAGCGCGAGCTGGATGTCGTCGACTGACAGCGGCTCGCGCGCGCGGTTGTAGAAGTTTTCGAGCGCACCGAGCGCGAGCTTGGCGCCACGCCCGCGGATTGCGATCCGATACCCTCGCCGTTGAAGCGTCACGTCGAGCGCTTGCTCGATCTGCCGCAAGTTTTCGTCGAGCGGTCCGCAAAGATTGGCGAGGCGCGCGTTATCGTCGCGCGGTGCTGTGAATTCCAGGGGCTGAGCGTTTTTCAAGG
>JAXDQB010000403.1:0-7461 GCA_034668065.1 Paraburkholderia sp. | reverse complement strand
ACTTCGTAGATGATTAGACGATAGTGGGTAATCTAGTGGAGCGCAGAATGAGTGTCAAGCGCGCAAACCCGTAATATTCGCCCCCCTTATTTCAAAGGAGAAAATGTTTCCGAATTTCGCGCAACGGACGCTGGGAATTCACCCTGCGCAAGCATTTTCTTCCGAGATCATTTTTTTGATACAAGGGGAGTCTCCCTACTATGTAGGCTTCGGCCGAACATTATTCCAATTTCCGGGCTGACTTGACAATTGTTTGGATTTTATCAACCAAGGAGCTGTTTTAGACTAATCGTCAGCGCGTAATAGATTGAGAGGCCACTCAGGCGCACCTATTCCTCCGTCGATCTAAAATGTGGGAAAACGACTTTAATTCCGATGTAAACACATTCACTCCAAGGCAGAGGAGCGCAAGCTCGGTAACGCCCGGAATCTCAGGAGCACCACATCTTTCGCCCACCTTAAGGGTTTCATAAGGTTTTCCTGCAAATATATTAAATTGTTCAACCTAGTAGAGCCCACAATGCGTGTATATCGAAAGAGAACTGATGCGGCATACGATAACGTCGCCCGCTTCCTTCACTGGCTCGTCGTCCTCTTGATCGCAGCGCAGTTCGTCATCGGCTGGACGATGCCGAACGTTCAGCGCGATACTCAGCCGGTAGGCCCGATCGCTTGGCACCTGGCCGTCGGCGCGGCGCTTGTGGCGGCAATGGTGACGCGCGTTGCCTGGCGCCTCACGCACGAGCCGCCACCGCACCCTCTCCCCCCGCTCATAGGCACTTTGTCGAAAGCGACGCATGCGCTGCTCTACGCAGCCTTGATCGTGGTGCCGCTGCTCGGATGGGCTAATGCGTCGTCGCGGGGATGGACCGTCAAATTGTTCGGCACGCTGGATCTGCCTGAGCTCACTCAGCGAGGATCGTCCGTAGGGCACTTGATGGGCGACTTACACGCTGTGCTCGCATGGGTGCTGTTTGGATTGATCGTCATGCATGTCGGCGCCGCGCTCTTTCACCGGTTCGTGCTCAAGGACAATATCCTGCAGCGGATGCTGTGAGCCCAAGCAGGTGAAAATCTGCAACGTTGCACATGGATCGCGCGCAGTGATCGACTCCCCTCGAAAGGGGGTCTCTTTCTTTCACCCAACGGTAAGGCGGGCGCAACCGGCCGGAAATCATGCTTATCCCTAGACCGCAATCACACAGTTGCGTCCGTGCTTGAAGGCGCGGCTCAGCCGCTCATCGGCGGCTTGCAGGATCGTCTCGGTCGTCGTGCCGTCCTGCGCATATTGAGCGATGCCGATGCTGACCGTCACCGAGAAACGATCGACACCTTCACCGAAGAACTCCCCCTGAACTGCCGCGCGGACGCGTTCCCCGAGCATCAGCGCAACGTCGAGTGCCGCGCTCGGCAACAGAAGCATGAATTCCTCCCCGCCTACATGGGTAAAGCCATCGTAGGGGTGGATCGCGTCAATACAGATATCGACAACACGCTTGAGGACACGATCGGCGACTGGATGACCAAGGTTATCGTTAATCTGCTTGAAATTGTCGATGTCGAGCGTCAGCAGCGAGAACGGTGCACCGCCGTCCCTGGCTTGTTTGAGCACATCATCTATACGCGCGATGAAAGTCCGACGGTTTACCGTACCCGACAGCGGATGGGTGGCCGACAGTTGTTCGAGCTTTTGATTGCTATGCTGCAACTCGCGCAAGGCGCTTTCCGTACGTGCCATCGATTCGCGCAGCCGCGCCATCAACTCTTGCTGGCTGTAAATCGTTGAGAACGAGCGCGTCGTTTGGAACGCCTGCACAATGCCGTAGCTGAGAAAAAAGAACCCACCGGCGAAAATCGCATGCGCCAGCCACCACATGTGATTCCAGGGATGGGCAAGAATGAACGCAAACGAGGACAGCGCGAATGCGGTAACCGATATGCCGAAGATCTGCATCAACGGTGATTTAATCCTGCGCACGAGCATGCATCCTACGTTGATAAGCGAGATGACCATTGCGCCGCCTTCGAGTGACGCACGCGTGGCAAGCATGCCCGCGATTGGCGACTTGGCGACCACCGCTACCAGCAGATCGACGACGATAAAGGTCACAAGCCAAGCCGCCCAGAACCAGTGGTCGCCGCGACGCGGGCTCGGATCGGGGGCGGCATGATACGAGAGCAACCCCATGAACAGCAAAATTGCCATGACGAGGCGCGAGGCCGGCCCATACAGCAAAAAAAGCCACATATCGTGATGAGCCAATGGCGTGAACGCGCCATGCAGCGCATAGACGATCACGAAGCCGACGAAGGCGAGCGTGGCCCATCGCAGGATCGGTTCCCCCGAGAACCGGTAGCACTGCCATGTCACGTAGCTGACGAAAAGGCCCTCCAGAGTCGCGGCCCCGATCGCGACCTCATGAAATAGATGGTTTTCGAAGGTAAGGCGCGGGTCCTGAAAGAAATACAGGTAGGCAATTAGATAAGCAGGCAGCAGTGCGAATGCGATCAACAATAATTTTCCATACAAACTCGTTATGCGGCGAACGAGAATCGGAGGTTCGCAAACGTCAGTCGTCAGCTCTGTCGTATTGGTCATGATCGTGGCCCGGTGTTGTTGTTCGTATATTCTCTTGTTCTATCGGCATCTGCGCATCCTTTGCCTAGCTGGCAGGCAGTTCGCAAATGCAACGGCAATTCTACGAAAAATCATGCAGCCGCGACGGTCTTTGTCGATGCAAATGTTCATGCGCAGACCGTTCTGTATCGCTCCCTTAGTGGGCCACCGTTATGCGCATCCCCGCGAGCGCAGGTAGCCCTATCGTCACTGTCGTGCCCTTTCCGGGTTCGCTTTCAACCTCCACTTCCCCGCCGTGCCTGAGCACCACGGCTCTGACGAAAGCCATGCCGAGACCGATGCCGTTCGTTGCGGGCTGACCCGGCGATTGGAAACGTCGAAACGGTTCGAACAGATACATCTGCATGTTTTGGGGAATGCCGTAGCCTTCATCGCGGACCGAGCATCGCACTCGCCTCGGCGTTTCCGAACTCACGCTGACCTGGATAACCGTATCGGTTGGGCTGTATTTCACCGCATTATTGACGACGTTTGTGACAGCGCGGGTGATCAACGAGCGGTCCGCCGCGACCCAGTGCTCGTTACCCTCCAACCGCATCTCGACGCGAATGCGCTTCGCTTGCGCCTGCGGCCAAACCTCGTCCGACGCATCGAGCACGATGTCGGTGAGATTGATGGGCTCGAGCGAATAGGTCTGAGACTCCGCACGCGCCAGTTGCACGAAATCGTCGGCAAGCTTGAGAGCGCGCTGCGTGTGACGCTCAATGCGTTCGAGGAACACGCGCGCGCTTTTTGATTCTGTGTTCGAGCGCTCGAGATTGATGAGTGCCAGGATCGACGCATGGCGCGAGCGCATGTCGTGCGACAAAAATTGCAGCGTATCCTCACAGCCTCGCTCGGCTGCATGACGTGCGGTGACCTCGACCAGCCCCGCGACCCAGCTCCCCGATTCCTCGCCCCTCTCATTCCGGCATCGCTTATAGCGCAGCAAATACTCGCGCCCCGTGCGGTCACGTACTTCAAGGCCCCGCTTCACGACCTTCACGTATTTTCCGGTCGGGTCGAGAATTGCCGGCCACTCCGCGCGCACGAAGGCTTCGACCTCTGGCTCTGAGTCGATCAGCTTGCTCAAGGAAAAATCGCCCAGCACTTCGACCAATGCGCGACCGGTGGGTTCAGGACTGCCAAGCTGCACGAACTGCGCACGTGCCGCTTGATTCGCCAGCAGCACGATGCCGTCCCGGTCGGCAACCATGACTGGCTCCGGCATACTGTTCAAGCTGTCCCATGCGAAGTGCTTCATATATTGCAAGCGCTGCGCGGCTCGTTCAACGAGCGCGATCTGCCGCTCAAATCCATCGCCGCCCAGGCCTGGCGCGGTAACGAGAGGAGCAAACAGAAGATGGGCGTCGTCGTCGAGTTGCCGCAATTCCTCGCGCAGCCGCGACATGGTCATACCAAGTCGCCTCCGGCTCCAAAGCGGATAAAGCGCCACAAGCGCAACTAGCACAGGTGCCGGCGAGATCCATATTCCCGCACTGTGTAACGCAATCACGCTCACGGCCAGCACAACAATGCACAGCGCCCCGATCAGCGCAAGCGAGCGCCGCGGCGAGAGAACAAAAAAGCCTGCGAGCAAAATCGCAAGGGGCACGAGCGATGCTGCAAGAGTCACGGCCGTCGATGCGGCGCGAGCGATGTGACCGCCAAGCAGTGCGCTAAAGATCTGTGCGTGCATCGCAAGATCCGACATTGGCTGGATGTGACCAGAAACGCGCGTCGCGAAATATCCGTCCACACTCGCCGCAGTGACGCCAACAAACACCACTTTGCCACGCAGCGCACCGGGCGGTACGTTGCCAGCTAGCAGTTGCGCGCTTGACACGCGCGTCGGAGCTCCCGCACTGAAAGGTACCAAGACTCGGGCATCGCCGTGCGAGACGGGTATCGGATCGCCGTGCCCATGAGCGAAATAGCGCTCCCCTGCCAAGGGGAGCGTGCCAGCGCGGATAGCCCGAAGTATGGATATTCCGATATAAGGTTCGCGCGTGCCGGCGGCGTCCTCAAACAGGGCCACGCGGCGCACGACCCCGTCGGAATCGGCCTTCAGGTTGACGTAACCCGTGCCCGCCGCCGCATTGACGAAGGGGGCAGCGGGCAACACGACGGCGCGAGCATCGTCCCGCCGCCCGCGAACCGTCAGCAGCGGGAGGAAGGTAGGTGCCCCAAGGATGGCCCCGGCAAGCGCCGCATCTTCGGGGGACCGCTCGGTCAGCAGCACGTCATAGACGATTGCTGCCGCACCGGCTTGCGCCGCAGCCCGAAGCACGCGCGCTTGTAGCCCGCGTGGCCACGGCCAGCATCCGAGCGCGGCGATGCTCGCGTCATCGATTTCGACGATTGCTATGTCATTCGAAAGCGGCACCGAATGGAGGCTCGACACCTGATCGTAAGCGAAGTCATTCAAACTTTTTGCTGCGTGGCTCACCGCGCAGGCGATCACGATGGCGACACCGATGCAGCCGACGAAGAGCCACTCGAACAAATAGCGTCGCTCTAGACGCGAAAGGCAAGCTCGAGCTTGGGCGAACCTCAAGGACGTTGAGAGCAAGCAATGACGGCTCATCGGCCTGATCGTTCGACAAAGCGAGCGTGAACGACCGAACGCCGGCGGTTCCATAAAACCTGCCGTTTTCGAATTGACCCGCGATGGAGGCGACAATCGGCAACCTCCGCTTCGCGGATTGGGACGGCAGAGAGAAGTCACATTAAGCCTCTCAAAAATTGGTGCAGCACATTGCAAAAAGCCAAAAAAGACGTGTGACTTCGCGTCAAAGAAAAGAAATTGGCCGCCGATAATACTCGCCCCATACCAATTTTTCAATGCTTTGTACAAGCCTCAAAGACCTTTGGCATTTGTGGTCTTTCTCGCTGGTGAAGCTACGAATATGCGAATATCCCGGGCAGTCGCGGCGTCATGAATGCCGGCCGTCGTTTCGACAAAAACGGCGTAGGAAAATCCAAACAATTGTTAACTAAGATTGAGAGGCGATCGAAAGCTCACCATGTGAGAGAGGCCGACATGTCCATGCCAGAAAAGAAAAACCGCATGGATCTCTGAGCCAAAACGCCCATATCTGTAAATATAATCTGTTAAAAACGTCGCTTAGCGTATTAGCGAATGGCGGCGGGAGACGAACGAGTGAAGATTGCGTATCTGGAAGACGATGAGGATCAGGTTCAAAACGTCAGAAAATTGTTGACCGACAGAGGACACGAATGTCACGCATTCAATGACGGCAGCCACTTGGTCCTCCGGTTGAAACATGAAAGTTTTGACATGCTGCTGCTTGACTGGCAAGTGCCCGGAGTGACTGGCCATCAGGTTACGCTATGGGCACGTGCCAATCTCAGCGAACAAGTGCCCATCATCTTTATGACAAGCCGTTCGCGCGAGGAGGATGTCGTCGCGGCGCTCAGTGCAGGCGCCGATGATTACATGACCAAGCCGATTCGGAATGCGGAGTTGATTGCGCGCGTCGAAGCACTCGTGCGTCGTACGAATCAGCATGCGCCGCGAAGTTTCGAAACGATCGAAGTCGGTCGGTACCGGATCAATCCGGCAACCCGTACCTGCTGCCTGGGCGGTTCGCTCATAGAGCTCACCTGCCGCGAGTTCGACCTCGCATTGCTGATGTTTCAATATGTCGGCCGCATTCTTTCACGCGAGCAAATCGGGGCAGCCGTGTGGGGCCAGCCGGAGAGTGCGATTTCACGCACGCTCGACACCCATGTCTCAAAAGTGCGAGCGAAGCTTCAATTGCGGCCCGAGAACGGCTTGCGGCTGGCATCAGTGTATGGACACGGCTATCGGCTCGATGTGGCGGGCGATCCGCAGGAAATCTAACGGCCAGTGGTGGCGCGACGCTGCGAGTTCGGCGCAAGGGATTCCCCCCAATATGTCGTTTACCGAACGGAGCGCGCAGCTCAGCGCTTTCTACAATCGGGCCGTCGATGCCCCGCGCCGTCTTTTGCTGACGTTGTTGTCCGGCCGTTCAGGCCGAGCTGGCAAGCGGGCTGCAATTTGCGCACATGCGCATGCACCTACAGGTGAGCCCGTTGAACGACATTCCCTCAATCTTGATTGCAGCCGACAGCGAGCCGCGTGCCCACAGCGCCGCGCGTTCGCTTGTAGAGGAATTCGGTGACGTGCGCATATCGACAAAGCCCGCGCAAGCAGTTGCGGACTTCGAAGCATGTCGCCCGGTCGTGCTCGTGCTCGCTTTCGAAAACATCGACGACGCACAAAGCTATCGCCATCGAATTTATCGAGCGAATCGAGTGGCACTCGCCACGCCACACAGCTCAATCGTTCTGTGTAACGCCGACGATCTGCAACGTGTCTACGGATTATGCAAGGCAGGCGTCTTCCACGACTACGTTCTTTTTGGGCCGCGGTCGGACGACGCCCCGCGGCTCGCCATGGCCGTCCATCACGCCTTGCATTCGCTCTCGAAATCATCTCCTGACGCGCTCGGCGCGCGCCGGTTCGCCATGCACGCGCGTAACATTGCGCGCCTCGAGCCGAACCTCGCAGAACACGCGCGCCGGTTCGCGCACGAAGTGGACATGACGCGAGCCGCCGTCCGGGCAGCCGAACGAACGGGCGGCGACGCCTTTCGTCGATGTTTCCGTCCTCTCGGAGAATCGGTCTACGCGTTGTGTGAAGCAGCGCAAACGCTGGCAGCCGCGCTCGGGCCGCAGTTACAGGCGGCACGCGCAATGCGCGAGTTGACAAGTCACTTGCGGCCTACTGTATTGGTTGTCAGCGAAAATTCTTTCGAGCGAACGATGCTCGCAAGCATTCTGAAAGACACCAAAAT
>JAXDQB010000402.1:0-4610 GCA_034668065.1 Paraburkholderia sp. | reverse complement strand
CTCGCGTAGTAGAGGTGTTCCTTGCCGTCTTTCTGCCACTCGAAGCCGAGCCAGCGCACGGCGTCGACGATCGACTCCACATATTCGACGCTTTCCTTCTCTGGATTCGTGTCGTCAAAACGCAGATGGCAGACGCCGTCGTAGTCGCGCGCAACGCCGAAGTTAAGGCAAATGCTTTTCGCATGGCCGATATGCAGGTAGCCGTTCGGTTCCGGAGGAAAGCGCGTCTCGACGCGGCCGCCCCATTTCCCGGTGCGATTGTCGTCGTCGATGATGTTTCGGATGAAATTGGACGGCGTAGCCGCCACGGCATCGTTGCGTTCGGTGTTCATGCGGAAATGGAAAAGTCGGCTAAAGAACGCGGGCCGCCACGAGAGCCCGCTCGATCCGGCCATTCTACCCGAGCAGGCCATTGGGGCGCCCCGCGCGAGCTGGCTGCGGCTGTTTGCGCTCGATATCGCGGGAAGTTGTATTGAGAATTGCCGCGCACCTGTTCAGATCACTGCGCGCCCCCGCAGGTCGGCGATCGCCGTTTCGTCGTAGCCCAGCAAGTCGCGCAGCACGACGTCGGTATGTTCCCCCAGCATCGGTGGCGGTGAGCTTATCTGCGGCGGCGTCGCGCTCATGCGGATCGGGTTGCGCACGAGCGCTGCTGTCGCACCGCTCGGGTGCGGAACGTCGATGCGCATGCCGCGCGCCTGCACTTGCTCGTTTTCGAACACTTCGCCGAGGTCGTTGATCGGTCCGCACGGCACGCCGGCTGCTTCGAGACGCTCGATCCATTCGCGCTTGCTATGCGTTTTGACCATATCGGCCAGGATCGGCACGAGCGTGTCGCGATGGCGCACGCGTTCGGGGTTCGTCGCGAAGCGCAAGTCGTCGGCAAGGTGCGGGCGGCCGCCCGCGTCGACGAACTTGCGGAACTGAGCATCGTTGCCGACGGCCACGATGATCCATCCGTCGTCTGTCTGAAACGCCTGGTACGGCACGATGTTCGGGTGCGCATTGCCCCAGCGGGCGGGCGGCTCGCCGCTTGCCAGAAAGTTCGAGCCCATGTTGGCGAGCATGGCCACCTGCACGTCGAGCAGCGCCATGTCGATGTATTGCCCGGCACCCGTGCGGTCCCGATGGGCCAGGGCAGCGAGCACCGCGACGCTCGCGTACATGCCCGTCATGAGATCGGCGATGGCGACCCCCGCTTTTTGCGGGCCGCCGCCCGGCAGGCTGTCGCGCTCGCCGGTGATGCTCATGAAGCCGCCCATGCCCTGGACGATGAAGTCGTAGCCGGCGCGCTCGGCGAGCGGGCCGGTCTGACCGAAACCCGTCACGGAGCAGTAGACGAGATCGGGCTTGATCTGCGTGAGCGACGCATAGTCGAGCCCGTATTTCTTGAGCTGGCCGACCTTGTAGTTCTCGAGCACCACATCGCTGACGGCCGCGAGTTCTCGCACGAGCTTTTGTCCTTCAGGCGTCGCAATGTCGATGGTTACAGAGCGTTTGTTGCGGTTCGCGCAGAGGTAGTAGGCGGCTTCGCGCGTGTCTGCGCGGTCGGGCGTCTTCAGGTAGGGCGGCCCCCAGTGGCGCGTGTCGTCGCCGGCGCCGGGCCGCTCGACCTTGATCACGTCGGCGCCGAGATCGGCGAGCGTTTGCGCACACCAGGGGCCGGCAAGCACGCGGGTCAGATCGAGCACGCGAATGTGGCTGAGCGCTCCGATGGGGGCCGATGTCTTCGGCTGGGGCGCTGCAAGGGAGGCATCGGCCTCTCGACCCGAAGGTAGTCCGCTTGAGGGATCGAGGGGCAGCGAACGGATGTGAGCGTGGGGGTCGTTCAACGATGTCTCCTCTGATTGGCGGCGTGGGCCGGGCAACAGGCTTAGCGAGCATGTTAAGCGTTTTTGGCCGAAGGTCTTAGCTGCGATCGACAATCGGGCGGGCAGTCGTGTGACGGCGGTCAGGGCAATGACTGCGGAACCGATGACTTCGACGCAGCGATTCAGTGCACCGGCCCCTGCACGGTGCGCATGTTGCCGAGCGGGGTTGGGCTCCGCTCTTGCGGTCGGTATCAATGCGGCTCGCGGACATCCGGCGGCGGCAGTACTGGACCTGGTTAGCGCGCTCCGCCAAGAGCGCCGCGTTCGAGTCAACTGGCCACTGCGGATCGCATGCTGTCTTTGCAGCCGAGAAAGGTGACATTGCTGGCACAGCAATGAACGACAGCATTGCTATCTCAAAATGCCCCCTGCTGCACGCAACGCGGACACGATCCTGTCGTGCCGCTCGCCTTGGCAGGCCGGCATTGGTGTTGAGGTAGTAATGCCGGGTGCGGAAACATGTGATTTCGCGGCCTCCCAATTCTCTGGTGGCGACATACCCTGGCTCAACCAATATTGGAGCGCCTGACTTTGACAATTTTTGACTGCAAGCCACATGCTAATGTTGTCCGGAGTAACGCCATTGCTTTTCGCAAGCGATAAGACAACAGCGTCTTCCTGAGATTCCTTCGGAGTGGGATCATTGCAACTGAAGTTTGCGGAAGAATATCTCAAACGGCTGTTCAATAATGCAAGCTTACTTTCGGAAGACATTCCTGCAAGCTGGAATGCCAAGACCCGCATCGATCCTCGAAATGCTGCCATTTCGACCCATTCTATCCAAGGTACGCCGTTCGTTGAGCACCAATTTCCGCAGCTTTTCAACCTGCGTTCGTAGGTCGCAATGTCATCTCTTTCTATGGCGTCAATCACTGATTGCGCTAGTTTTTTGCCACGCGCCGCGTCGGCTTCGCGCCGCCGACGCTCAGCCGCGGAAGGTGGTCTGCTCCACATATCAATTGCATCAAAAATTGTAAAGTACGCGACACCACTATTTGTTCCCACGGGGACGCAACCGACGAAAAAAATTCCGAGTAATCCAATAAGTATTGTACGGAGCAATTTGATCGTGTGTAGTCGAGTTGCAATCTGGTGTGTGATCATTGTCGAGTTTAATTCACTGAACAACCCTAATTCCGACGTGACGTTCTGCGTGCGAACTCCATCTTTCATCCTCTCCGCTGAACGATCGATCTTACGCCACCTTTATGTTTGGCTTAGTATATTGGCAACACTTAACGAATGCCTTCGACCTGCAGGTCACCATGCAATCGGCTCGCTGGCGCCCCCACTCTGGCAAAGCACTCGGTAGCTTGGAGATTCTCCGAGTTGCTTGCACGTCTGGCCACCGTTCGGATCGCCGCAATCGTTCTTCCCGATCTCGTGCAGCTTGTTTTCTCGCCATCGATAAGTTCTAGAGCCAAATGGCCAACTGCCCAAACTTGACCAGCAAACGCTAAGTGTCTTCGCCTGAGCATCGATAATCGGGTCGTCCCAGCCGGTCAGAAGGACGTCCAACGCGTTATTCGCAACGTAGCTGCCGTGATGCGCATCATAGGTCCATAAGAGATAGTAGTGTTGCGCTGAGATACCCGGTGCGGTCGCAACAACTATGGAGGGTTGACCGTCGAATTTCACATCGCGCACGCGCGGAAATGATGGAGTACACACTCCACCCACTTTGAAACCTTTGAGGGACTGGACTAATTGACCATTGCGATACAGATATATTTCGTCGATTGAGTATGCGTCCGACGCGTTGTCTGCGACCGCGTCACAAGCTGCGTCATGGTTGCTATCATCCAATGCAGCGAAGCCGACCGGCGTTTTCACTCGAACCTTCATCTCAAACGTTAACCTCGGCACCGATTCGTCCCTGCCCGCATGGACAGGTAGGCTCTGCGAACGCTGAATCCATGTTCCCTCTAGCGTGTCATGGTCAAGGGCCACATTCCACGTACCGGTGACGTTGCCAGTAGCGCCGTCGTTCGGAGTGGCTTGATCACGCGTTTCAGTTAATTTGATGCGCCCACTCTTTGCGTCAAGATGTCCTGTAAGCCACAGAGGTGCAGTGAGCATAGAATTGCCGTTCTGGGTAGATTGATATAAGGACGACTTCTGCTTTATGTATTGATAGTATCCGTTAAATCTGTTTCCTGTGCGCAGTAAATGTAAAACGACATGATGATCTCCCACGGCACCTTTCAAGTCGAATTGTTCAACATCGACAATATCGCGGAACTCATTTTCCCCAGCCGAATTGGATTGCGCTGCTCCGTAGCATGCGCTTGACATTGCGAAGATTGCCGAAAACAAAAATATGAAAAATCTCATCGTGTTTTTAGATTTGGTTGTTGGTTTTTAATCTCACTACCACGGTTTTCTACGCTGAAAGTTTTCGGGGAGATCATTACTTGATCCGCTTGCGTCAGGAAACGACGGCGTGTCGGTCAGCACTACAAGCGCGTTGGCATAAGCGCAGAATCGATCTGTTAATCCATTAACCGTATAACGAGCATCGTAGACAGCGCCGGGAATATTCACCATCGCAGCGGTTTTGCGGGCAGTCTCGTTGCTGTAGTACGCTTTCTCGCCTTGATTGGTTTGTACGGCAACCCGAATGTTCGGACTCGGCTGATCCGCGTACATCGGCGCTGCCTCTGGAGCATGTGCGGACAACGTGCCGAATTGACGTTTGACCCAGTAGAATCCTGCGCTCTCTGCCGCTTCATCCGGTTT
>JAXDQB010000401.1:0-7785 GCA_034668065.1 Paraburkholderia sp. | reverse complement strand
TGCCCGATGCGGACGCGCTGTTCGAAACACTGCTGAGCGCGCGGATTTTGATCAAAAACGTGAGTAAAATCCACCCGTTGCTGGCCAATTGCGTGCGTTTGACGGTGGGTACGCCTGACGAGAACGCACAAATGCTGGCGGCGCTCAAGCTTGTCTTGAAGTAAATACTGAAAAGCGCGGCTCGCCTTTTTATCCCGTATTCGTTTTCCGCTTGATTCGAGGTTTTCCCATGCGCATTGCGGAAGTCGTTCGCAATACCAGCGAGACGCAGATCCGTGTGAAGCTCAACCTTGACGGCACTGGCGCGCAGAAGCTCGCGACCGGTGTGCCGTTTCTCGACCACATGCTCGACCAGATCGCCCGGCACGGCCTGATCGACCTGGAAATCGAGGCGCAGGGAGACCTCCATATCGACGATCACCATACCGTCGAAGATACTGGCATTACGCTTGGTCAGGCTGTCGCGAAGGCAATCGGCGACAAGAAGGGCATTCGCCGCTACGGCCACGCTTACGTGCCGCTCGACGAAGCGCTGTCACGGGTCGTCATCGATTTCTCGGGCCGCCCGGGCCTCGAATTCCACGTGCCTTTCACGCGCGCGCGGATCGGCACGTTCGATGTGGACTTGTCGATCGAATTTTTCCGCGGCTTTGTGAATCATGCCGGCGTCACGCTGCATATCGACAACCTGCGCGGCTTGAATGCCCACCATCAGTTGGAGACGGTGTTCAAGGCATTCGGCCGCGCGCTGCGCATGGCCACGGAGCTGGACGAGCGCGCGGCGGGGCAGATTCCGTCGACCAAAGGCAGCTTGTGAGCGCTTCGCGCCAAGCCCCCCAGGGGGCTGCAAAGACGCGCCGCAGCGGCGCGTGCGGCGCGCACACCGGCTTGCGATGGACTTCCTGAAATCGTTCATCTCGCTGCTCGCGCTGATCAACCCGGTTGGCGCCGTGCCGTTTTTCCTGAGCCTGACTGCGGGGCAGTCGGAGGCCGAGCGTCGGCGTACGATCCGAGTTGCCTCGATATCGGTTTTTTGCGTCATTGCGGTGACGACGGTGCTCGGCCAGCAGATCATCGGCTTTTTCGGCATCTCGGTGGGTTCGCTGGAAGTGGGCGGGGGCATCATCATGCTGTTGATGGCGATCAACATGCTGAACGCGCAGATCGGCAACACGCGCTCGACGGCCGAAGAGCGCGACGAAGCGGAATCGAAGAACAGCATTGCCGTGGTGCCGCTCGCGATCCCGCTTCTGACAGGGCCGGGCTCGATCAGCACGGTGATCGTTTATGCGGCGAGCGCGCATCACTGGTACGACCGCATCGGGTTGGTCGTGATCGGTGCGGTGCTCGCGGCCGTCTGCTTCTTGTCGCTGAGGCTCGCCGAGCCCATTGCCCGCTGGGTAGGCCAGACGGGCATCAATATCGGCACGCGGTTGATGGGTTTGATGTTGTCGGCGCTGGCGGTGGAGTTCATCGTCGACGGATTGAAGGCGTTACTGCCTAACTTGCGATGAAAAAGATTGCGATTGTGGATTACGGGATGGGCAACCTGCGCTCGGTGCAGCAGGCGCTGAAAAAAGCGGCGCCCGAAGCCGAGGTGGCCATCGTCGAGCGGCCCGAGGGCATTCGTGCCGCCGACCGCATCGTGCTGCCGGGCCAGGGCGCAATGCCGGACTGTATGCGCAGCCTGCGCGAATCGGGGCTGCAGGAATCGGTGCTCGAAGCGGCGCGCACGAAGCCGCTGATGGGTGTGTGCATTGGCGAGCAAATGCTGTTCGACTGGAGCGCCGAGGGTGATGCCTCGGGCCTCGGCCTCATGCCGGGCAAGGTCGTGCGGTTCGCGCTCGAAGGCCGGCTGCAGGACGACGGCTCTCGCTTCAAAGTGCCGCAGATGGGTTGGAACCGCGTGCGGCAAACTCACTCCCACCCGCTCTGGGACGGCGTGCCCGACGGCAGCTTTTTTTATTTTGTGCACAGTTATTACGTTGTGCCTGACAATCCCGCGCATACTGCAGGTGAAACCGACTACGGCGCGGCATTTGCGTCGGCCGTGGCGCGCGATAACTTGTTCGCGACGCAGTTCCACCCGGAGAAGAGTGCCGAGACGGGCTTGCGTGTCTACCGCAATTTTGTTCACTGGAATCCGTGAACTCCCTGCTTATGTACCGGCGCGGGGGCCGGAGCGTCGAAAGACTGTACTAAACTAGCGAGACGGTTCGAAGCGCCGGGTTCCCATGCACCGGACGCGAACTTCAGATGTCCAACCTCATCCCAGATTTAACGCAATTGCTATGCTGCTGATTCCCGCCATCGATCTCAAGGACGGTCAGTGTGTGCGCCTTAGACAGGGCGATATGGACCAGGCGACGATATTTTCCGAGCATCCCGCGGCGATGGCCCGTCATTGGGTCGATCGCGGTGCGCGGCGGTTGCATCTCGTCGACCTGAATGGCGCGTTCGCCGGCAAGCCGAGGAACGAGGACGCGATCCGCGCGATTATTGACGAAGTGGGTAGCGAGATCCCCGTTCAGCTTGGCGGGGGCATTCGCGATCTCGAAACCATCGAGCGCTATCTCGACGAGGGCCTCTCCTACGTCATCATCGGCACCGCCGCCGTAAAGAATCCGGGCTTCCTGCAGGATGCCTGCACGGCGTTCGGCGGGCACATCATCGTCGGGCTGGATGCGAAGGACGGCAAGGTGGCAACCGACGGCTGGAGCAAGCTGACGGGCCACGAAGTTGTCGATCTGGCGCAGAAATTCGAGGACTACGGCTGCGAGTCGATCATCTACACCGACATCGGCCGTGACGGGATGCTCCAGGGCATCAATATCGATGCGACGGTGCGGCTTGCGCGCGCGGTGAAGATTCCGGTGATCGCGAGCGGCGGGCTGTCGAATCTGGCCGACATCGAAGCGCTCTGCGAAGTCGAGGGCGAAGGGATTGAAGGCGTGATCTGCGGGCGCGCGATCTATTCGGGCGACCTCGATTTCGCCGCGGCGCAAACGCGTGCCGATACGCTGCGCGAATCGGACGACGCCTGAAGCTGCCGTGAGCGAAGCCGGCCCCAGCGGGCCGGTCACCGCCTGGAGGATAGACCAAGGCGCAGACCGGGGCTGGAGCGTCAGGCACGAATATCTACGGCGGCGCCCGCTTTCAACGCGTGCGCCTTCTCAGCGGCATTTGCACCACTATGGCTCTACCTAAACGCATCATCCCCTGTCTCGACGTCACCGCCGGGCGCGTCGTGAAGGGCGTCAACTTCGTCGAGTTGCGCGACGCCGGGGACCCTGTCGAAATCGCGCATCGCTATGATGAACAAGGTGCCGACGAGCTCACGTTTCTCGACATCACCGCAACGTCGGACGGACGCGACCTCATTTTGCCGATCATCGAAGCGGTGGCGTCGCAGGTCTTCATCCCGCTGACCGTCGGCGGCGGTGTCCGCGCCGTCGAAGATGTACGGCGGCTGCTCAATGCAGGGGCGGACAAGATCAGCATGAATTCGTCGGCCGTTGCCAATCCGCAACTGGTGCGCGATGCGGCCGCGAAATACGGCTCGCAGTGCATTGTCGTCGCAATCGACGCCAAGCGCGTCTGCGCGGACGGCGAGGCGCCGCGCTGGGAGGTTTTCACCCACGGCGGGCGCAAATCGACGGGGCTTGACGCCGTGCAATGGGCCGCTCGCATGGCCGAATATGGCGCGGGTGAGATCCTCCTGACGAGCATGGACCGTGACGGCACGAAAAGCGGCTTCGATCTCGCGCTCACGCGCGCGGTTTCGGATGCCGTGCCGGTGCCCGTCATCGCTTCGGGCGGTGTCGGCTCGCTTCAGCATCTCGCCGACGGCGTCGTCGAGGGCCGCGCGGATGCCGTGCTGGCCGCGAGCATTTTTCACTACGGCGAGTACACGGTTGGTGAAGCGAAGCGCTTCATGGCCGGGCAGGGCATTCCGGTAAGGTTATGAAATGATGTCTTCCGATAAATCATGGCTGGACAAGGTCCAGTGGGACGCTAACGGCCTCGTGCCGGTGATCGCACAGGAAGCCTCGACGAACGACGTGCTGATGTTCGCGTGGATGAACCGCGAGGCGCTCGCGAAGACGATCGAGACGGGCCGCGCCGTCTACTTTTCGCGCTCGCGCCAGCGCCTGTGGTTCAAGGGCGAGGAGTCGGGCCACGTGCAGCACGTTCGCGAGGTGCGGCTCGACTGTGATGAGGACGTGGTGCTGCTGAAGGTCGAGCAAGTCTCGGGCATCGCCTGTCATACCGGGCGCCACTCCTGCTTCTTCCAAAAATTCGAAGGCACGGCCGACGATGGCGACTGGGTGGCCGTCGATCCCGTGCTGAAAGATCCCGAGCACATTTACCGATGACGGGGCCGGACAAACCGGCCCGCTCGACAGAATCGATAGAAACCGCATAATTTACTAACCAGCCACAACCGATGCAATCCACCGAAGACACCCTGCTGCGGCTCGCCGCCGTGATCGACAGCCGAAAGGGCGGGGACCCCGAGAGCTCATACATCGCCCGTCTCTTTCATAAGGGCGACGACGCGGTGCTGAAAAAGATCGGCGAAGAGGCGACCGAAGTCGTGCTCGCGGCGAAGGACGTGCGCCAGGGAGGCGCACCGGCCGCGCTTGTCGGTGAGGTGGCGGATCTCTGGTTTCACTGTCTCGTGATGTTGTCGCATTTCGATCTGAGCCCGGCCGATGTCGTGGCCGAGCTCGAACGGCGCGAGGGGCTGTCGGGCATTGAGGAAAAGGCGCTCAGAAAGCGCCGAGAGCGCGAGGAGAACGGCGGCTGACGATCGAGCTTGCCGCCGCCCGCCGCCTGCCCGCAGACACCGAACCACAGAACCGGCTCGTTGCGTGCAGTCCGCGAACCGACGGTTCGAGAAGCGAGGAGAGCGAAGATGGAAGACCCGCAAGGTCGACGTACATCGGTTTCTTATGACGGCGCACTCGAGGCGGACCGCGAGCGGAGCATCCGCACGCTGACGCACGTGCTCTATGCGCTTTACGCGGTGCATTGGATCACCGGCGGTGTGTCGGGGCTCGTCGCGATCATCATCGATTACCTGAAGCGCCCCGACGCGGCCGGCACGCCGTACGCCGTGCACTTCCAATGGCAGATCCGCACGTTCTGGTTCGGGTTGGCGGGCTATCTGATCGGCGGCGCGCTTGCCATCGTCGCGATCGGCTTTCCGATTCTCGCGGCCGTTTCGATTTGGATGCTGTACCGTATCGTCAAAGGCTGGCTGTTCCTTTATGAGGACAAGCCACTCGAGCCGCGCGCATGGTTTTGAAGCCGCCGCGCGCCATTCACCGGAAATACCATGAGCCACGAAAACTGCCTCTTCTGCAAGATCGCTTCGGGCGAGATTCCGAGCACCAGGGTGTACGAGGACGACGAGTTCATCGCGTTCAAGGACATCCGTCCGGCTGCCGAAACGCACATTCTCGTGATTCCGCGCCGGCACATTGCCACATTGTCCGATTGCACTGCAAGCGATGCCCCGCTGCTTGGTAGAATGCTGGTTTTAGTGGCGCGCCTGGCCGACGAGTTGGGTTGCGCATACACGGGCGGCGAGACGGGTTTTCGCACGGTGATCAATACGGGGCCGGGCGGGGGGCAGGAGGTTTATCATCTGCACGCGCATCTATTGGCCGGCCCGCGTCCGTGGCTACGGATGGGGTGATACACCGCGCGCAGGGCCGACCCGCCTTAAGGCGTTGGGATATCGCAAACCGAGCGAAGAAGGGGCGTGCCGGTTGAGCGATGCAGGAAAAAGACGGGGTATTTGTGCTCCGGTCATGGCTGAAAGGCCGAATTTTGCTGGGCCGTGCGTCAGTTGACATGGCAAGGATTGGGAGATTTTCATGGGTTCGTTGAGCATTTGGCATTGGTTGATCGTGCTTCTTATCGTGGCGCTCGTCTTCGGGACGAAGAAGCTGCGCAACATCGGCAGCGATTTGGGTAGCGCCGTGAAGGGATTCAAGGACGGGATGAAGGAGAGCGAGACGCCAGCGTCCTCGGCGTCGACGAGCGAGCCGGCTGAGCTGCCGCACGGCGCGGTCGATGTCGAAGCGAAAGAAAAAGTTCGCTCCGGCGACGTTCGCTGATTCGCGTCGAACGTATGCGAACGAAGAGCGAAGCCGATGCTTGACCTCGGTCTTAGCAAGATGGCCTTGATCGGCGTGGTTGCGCTGGTCGTGCTCGGCCCTGAGCGGCTGCCGCGCGTGGCACGCACGGCGGGGGCGCTGTTCGGCCGTGCGCAGCGTTACATCAACGACGTCAAGTCTGAAGTCACGCGGGAGATCGAGCTCGAAGAGCTGCGCCGCATGAAGACGGACTTCGAGTCGGCGGCGCGCGAGGTTTCCTCGGCGGCGCACAACGTCGAGAACACGATCCATCGGACGGTGCAGGCCGAGCAGGCGGAGCTGACTGAGGCGTTGCACGCCGGCACGACGGCGTCGCAGGGCGCCGCGGGCGGGGCATTGACCGACGATGCAACGTCGGCCGGCGCATTGGGCGCCCCGAGCGATGGCAGCCAGGCGTCGCCGATGAGCCATGCGGCGTTGGTCGACAATGACCGTTCCTTCCCGTTCGGCAATGGCGCTGGCAATAGCAATGGCGGTGGCGTCGCGGCAACCGCCAAACGGCGAAGCTGGCGGGCGAAGCGGCTTGCGACGCCCCTCTGGTACAAGCGGGCGTCGCTGAGCCGCACGCACGTGCAGTCAGGGGCTGCGCGTGTCGCGCGGCATACGCCGGCAACTTTGCGCAACCCGAAGCGGTTCCTCTGATTCAATGCGTGCGCCTGAACCGTTCCCGTATTTCTAATTTCGATCTGCACGTGACGATCTACCCAAGAGGGCCGGCGTGAGCGACCCCAACAAGCCCAACAGCCCCAACGACCGCGCGGACGAAGGCGGCAGCGAGACCTTCATCTCCCATCTCGTTGAATTGCGCGATCGAATTGTCCGAGCGGCGATTGCGGTCATCGTCGTGTTCGTTTCCCTCGTCTATTGGGCGCCGACGATTTTCCGGCTTCTGGCCCGGCCGCTGATGCAGAATCTGCCGGCCGGCGGGAAGATGATTGTGACGGACGTGACGGGCTCATTCTTCGTGCCGATGAAGGTGACGATGCTCGTGGCGTTCGTCATCGCGCTGCCGTTCGTGCTCTATCAGATCTGGGCGTTCATAGCGCCTGGCCTCTATCAGCATGAAAAGCGGTTGGTCGTGCCGCTCGTCGGCAGCAGCTACGTTCTGTTCCTGTGCGGCATGGCGTTCGCCTATTTCGTGGTGTTTCCGACGATCTTTCGCGTCATGGCGCACTACAACGCGCCGCTAGGCGCAGAAATGACCACCGACATCGATAACTACCTGAGCTTCGTCCTGACGATGTTCCTGGCCTTTGGCGTGACGTTCGAAGTGCCGATCATCGTCGTGCTGCTCGTGCGCATGGGCGTGGTGACGATCAAAAAACTGAAACAGATTCGGCCGTACGTGGCGGTGGGTGCATTCATCGTCGCGGCGGTTGTAACGCCGCCCGACGTCTTCTCCCAGTTGATTCTCGCCGTGCCACTGATCGTGCTTTACGAGGCCGGCATCATTGCGGCGCGGCTTTTTGTCGGCAAGGACGCCAGCGTACCGGACAGCGAGGAGGGTGCGACGGGCTGATGCGCGTTGCGGCGCCGCAGCGGCGCCGCACTTCTTAGTTGGCGAATGCCCCAATTCGCAAAGGTATACGGGGCTGGACCTTTCGGCGCAACAGCGCTT
>JAXDQB010000400.1:0-6863 GCA_034668065.1 Paraburkholderia sp. | reverse complement strand
AGTTCAACCTTGCCGTGCACAATCGCGATGAATTACTGCAGCAGTTGGCGACGAACCAAACTGATCTCGCCGTCATGGTACGGCCGCCCGTCGGCATGGACGTCACGACCGAACCGTTCGCGCCCCACCCTTATGTCATCGTCGCCGCGCCAAGCCACCGGCTCGCGAACAAGCGCTATATAACAATGGCGCAACTGGCCGAAGAGCCTTTCATCGTGCGCGAACGCGGCTCGGATACCTGGAACTCGATGCGGGAAGGCTTGGCTGGGCGGCTTGATCACCCGAAGATAGCCATGGAAATCAAGAGTACGGAAACGATCAAACAGGCTGTCATTGCCGGCATGGGCATCGCGTTCCTCTCTGCTCACACGATCAGCCTCGAGCTGCAGGTCGGCAATCTGGTCGTGCTCGACGTCGAGGGTTTTCCCGTCATGCTCAACTGGTATGTGGTACACCGGAAGAACAAGCGCCTGCCGCCCGTCGCGGAAGCATTTAAGCAATTTCTAATCGAAGACGGTGCCACGCTCATCGAGCAGATCACACGCGTGAACACGTTGACAAGCAGCCACGTCTAACTTCTCGTGAGCCGGCGAGAGGGCCGGCCTCGGAATTGCCTCAATCGAGAAAATCGCAGTTGGCTTCGACGTATGCAGCCAGATCGAGCGAGTGCTGACGCACGAGGCGCTCGGCGAGTTCGGTATCGCGTGCCTCGAGCGCCTCGATGATCCTCAGGTGATCGACGATAGAGCGTGCGGCGCGATCGCTTTGCGAAATCGTCATGCGGCGAATCGCACGCACATGCACGAAGATGTTCTTGATCGTATCGAGAATGATCTGCGATTTCGATAGCTCGACAATCGCCTGGTGAAACGCGATGTTGGCATCCGAGTATTCCGCAATGTGTTCTGCTGGCGTGGTATCGCGGAAACTGCCGAACATGTGGCGCAGGCGCGAGATCTCCTCGTCGGTTGCATGCAGCGTGGCAAGACGAGCCGCCATGCTCTCCAGCGCAGCCCACATCTGGATCATATCCACGATTTCGCGCTTGCTCTTGCGCACAATGTAGATGCCGCGCCGCGGCACCGTGCGCAGAAAACCCTCTTGCTCGAGCAACGTCATGGCCTCGCGGATCGGCGTGCGGCTCACGCCTAGCGTTTCGCTCAGCATGCGCTCATCGAGTCGCACCGGCTCGTGCGTGGCGTAGATATCGGCATCGGCGATGGCCCTGCGCAGCATGGCGTAAGCCTGATCGCGAAGACTCGCGCTTGCACCGATCGATTTGAGCGACAGCGCAAACGGCGCCCCGCTGTTCTTATTAGTTAGCAGTTCTGACGACATTCATTGCCTCACGTTGCCTTTGCCGACTATGCCGAGCCGCCGCGTGGCCAGCCTCGCCAAGACCGACAAAACGACCGTGCTCGGACGACAGTCTCCCAACCGACTCGGGAATAAACCTCGCCATGAGGTAGGTCGAGGTTGCACCCAGCCCCACGGCGGCAACGGCGATCCACGCCAAAGACGGAAGGTCCATGTCCAGCTCCAGGAAGTTAGCAGGAATAACGCCATGATATGCTGCGCCGCCGCAACTGTCAATATTTTGTATGTGATATTTCAGGCGTACTTGCGTTGGCTTTGGCCGACCTCTGCCTGACGCCGATCGGCGGCACGTGACCCGCAAGAGACATAGAGGTCAGATTTGCGAATGGCTGCTTCGCAAGGCGATGCGAGAATACGAAAAGTGCAGCCTTGCGACGCTATCCGCAGAGCGGGTCAGGTGGGCCGGCTTACGGAAGACGCGGAAGACGCGCGTGAGAAGTGCTTTGCACCGGCAACACACACAACCACGACCAGCGTAACGGCGACCATCGACCCTGGAACTCGCTCATGCAGTAGCGCAGCGGCAAGAACGAGCCCGAAAAACGGCTGCAGAAGTTGCAACTGGCCGACACCTGTGATTCCGCCTAGCGCGAGTCCGCGATACCAAAACACGAAGCCAATCAGCATGCTGAACAGTGATACATAGGCAAGGCCCCATAGTGCAGCATGGCTAACGCCTTCAAACGACGCCGGTCGAGTCCACCATGAGAGCGGCATCATGACCGGCAGGCACAGCACGAGAGCCCACGAGATCACCTGCCATCCGCCAAGGTGACGCGACAGGCGTGCGCCTTCGGCGTACCCAAGGCCGCACGCAACGATTGCTGAGAGCATCAACGCATCCCCAACTGGCGCCGCGCCGATGCCGTTGCGTAATGCAAACGCTACTACAGCACCGCTGCCAAGCACCGAGAAAATCCAGAATGGCATCTGCGGACGCTCGCCGCCGCGCAGCACCCCGAAGATGGCTGTCGCGAGAGGTAAAAGTCCAATGAAGACAATCGCGTGTGCAGATGTGACGTGGCGCAGTGCGAGCGCGGTCAACAGAGGGAAACCGAGCACCACGCCGAGCGAAACGAGCAGCAGCGGGATAAGGTCCCCGCGCTGTGGCCGGGTTTGGCGACGAGCGACGAGCAGGATCAACGCGAGTACGCCAGCTATCGTCGCACGGACAAACGTTACAAAGACCGGGTCCAGCCCCTGCACCGCAAGGCGCGTGGCCGGCAGCGAGCCGCTGAAGATGAGTACGCCGAGCAGCCCGCTGAGCCATCCATTGGTCGTTTTTTGCATGATTTCCTTTGCGTAGCCATGTTGGCTCTTCCGGTATCGGAAAATGTCTCCTGTTGAAACCGCCCTTCAAACTGATCAAACGCTGCCCTCACGCTCAACAACGAGAATCCGGGCTTCGCCTCTCGGATGGGCGACGTGTTCGCAACCGACTCCGGCAAAAAAGATGTCCCCAGCTTCGAGCACAGCAACCTGTTCCCCACCGGAGTCCCTGTAGTGCATTTCGACGGTTCCATCCAGGACCACAAACACTTCGTCTCCCTGGTTCACATGCCACTGATAGGGCTGATCGGTCCAGTGGAGGCGCACCGTGGTGCCATCTATCTTTGCGATGTCCATGGCACCCCACGCACGTGTTGCAGTGAAGTCCCTGCTCCGAATTACCATCATCCATTTGCCCCCAACGGGATCAATGCGGAAGGAATCGACTGAGCGGCCAATCGACATGCCGTCGACGACCAAGCGCCCCGGCAATATTGCCGGAGTTTTACAGTCCACGGACAACGCCATAGCTACGGATATATAGGAGATGTCCTCTATCCCGTATACGGGAGTCGTCCAACGCACTCGGTCGGACGTCGAGCTTCCGTAGTCGTTTCGGCCTGGCCGTTTATGCTTTAATGGCCATGCGCTGCTGGCCAAGCCGAAGCAGATAGGCAAATATCGAGCTCGCGCTATTGCCGTTTTTGTCCGCACGACCGTCGCGCCAATTGCTCCGGCGTGCGGCCCGCAGCACTGGTCAGTTTCTGCCTCAACGCTTCGATCGTCTGGCTCTGCGCATCGTGGCTCGCCTGCAGCGCCACCAGTTGCCCCTCCAGTGTGCCCGCATGATGGCGCACATCACCCAGTTGCCCCTGCAGCGCCTGGATTTCCCCTTATGAGCGCTCGCCGTCGAGCGTTGGGCGCTGCCCCGCGCTTTCGAGGTCACGTTGCAGACGGGCCGCCGCGCTGCGCTCGCGATCGATCTCAAGCAGCGCACGTTTCTCCGCCGCCTGCACACCTTCAGGAAGGTCGGCGTGCTCGGTTCCGTGCCCTCGTTACTCGATTACCAGGCGTGGCGCAGCGGTCGCCGCCTGTTCCAGCAGGGAGTTTGTTTGGGACGACCTTTCTTCATTCATTTTGTTCGTCGACATTCTTGCTCGAGGAATTCGACCCCTCGGTGTCCGGCTTGTGCGTCTGGTCCTTCCCCGATCGTGTCGTGGACACGTCGAGTTCGTCAAGCGCCCGGTCGATCTTTTCATTGTCGCCGTGGTCAAGGGCGTGCCGCGCAGCGCCGTCGGACATCGGCTGGTCTGGGGGTTGCCCCTCTGCAGGTAGCGATCCGGTCCCGGAGTGAGCGGCCTTACTGTCGTTTGATGGTGACTTCGTCATATGACCTCCTTGGGCGATGCGTCGGTGAAGCTGGACCAATGCGAGTCGCATCACCTGTGCCCGGGCAGTTGCATTAAAAATCCGGTGGGTTGCTTGCCCCACGCATGACGTGCACTTTTACATCTGTCGCTGCATTGCGCTCGCGCAATATCGCCTCTCCAGCCGGTCCGCCCAGCGATCCGCGCATTGTGATGTGCGCAAGTTCGTACCGCGCAGAGCCGCTCACCGCCCGCGACCACCGGAAAGCCACTTTGTCTTCCAGCCGCGATCTACGCAGCGCGCCAGGTGTCTCTCTGAAAGCACTGGCGATTACCGTTTATCAGGTCACGCAGCCGGTAGTACCAACGGATCCACTGATCTGCCCTGGAAAGCCGGCGACATTGTGGAGGAAGCGCTCGTTCCCAGGAATGAACGGCGGGAAGGGCTTTCATGTCGTCGTGCCGCTGACGCGGCGGCAGTTGGCATTTTTCAAGCTAGCTCTTGCAATAACGGGCCATCTACCACCAGTAGGGAGGCGCAGTGACCACAAAATCAGCCAAAGCCACGCGATGCCCGGCGCCTGACGCCCGGCAGGCCGTACTCGCCGACCTACGCAGACAGAAAATGGCGAGTTCGCCTCACGCGTACGAACGGGGCACTGCCGCTCACTTTTACGCGTGGGTGGAGAGCCGCTCGGCGGGGACGCTACCCGAGGGGCCAGCCGTATGGATCTGCGGCGACTGCCACCTCGGCAACCTCGGACCAGTCGCGGATGCTGCAGGCGAGGTCGCCGTCCAGGTCCGGGATCTCGATCAGAGCGTGATCGGCAATCCGGTGCACGACCTGCTCCGTCTGGGGTTGTCACTGGCGACTGCGGCGCGCAGTTCGGATTTGCCGGGGGTCATCACCAGCCGGATAGCGGGCGCACTGCTCGACGGGTACGAACAGGCGTTCGACGACTCGTGCTGCGACGACACGGGTCGGACACAACGACCGAAAGTCGTCAGGATCGCCATGGAAGAAGCGCTGCACCGCTCCGGGCGCCAGCTCGCACGGCAGAACATCGATCATGTCGGGCCCCACATCCCGCTCGGCAAACGTTTTTGGCCTCTGTCAGGTGACGAAAAGCAGGCGATTCACGCGTTGGTTGAGTCCGCAGCACCGACGCTGGTTCGCGCTGTGCTGAGTAAAGAGGTCAGCGGCGAGTCTGCGATACGTGTCCTCGATACCGCGTACTGGGTGAAGGGGTGCAGTTCTCTGGGCCGGCGCCGCTATGCAGTGCTGCTCGACGTCGACGGGGCTTGTTCCGCCGGCGGGCCACCCTGCCTCATCGACATTAAGGAGGCGGTCACGCCCATCGCGCCGATAGCTTCCAGGCATCATGTGCCGCGTGACAATGAAAGACGCGTGGTTGAAGGTGCGCGGCACGTAACGCCCTCACTGGGCGGCCGCATGATGCCGGCGCGGCTGGACGGCTGCGCCGTGGTCGTGCGCGAGCTGATGCCCCAGGATCTGAAGCTCGTGGCTGAACAGCTCTCTGAGTTGGACGCAGTCAAGGCGGCGCATTTTCTTGCGATTGTTGTTGGTCAGGCGCACGCGAACCAGATGGATGCGGCTACGCGCAAAGCGTGGCTCACCGAACTCCGAATGCGCCGGCCGAAATCTTCCGACGCGCCGTCGTGGCTGTGGCGCAGCATCGTCGAATTGCTGGTGAAGCACGAAGCAGAATACCTCGAACATTGCCGGCGTTACGCGCTGGAGAAGCCGTTGAAGGGGTAATCTCAGGCGGGACATTTGCGAGCGGCAACACGCCATGCGCAGTCAGCGTTGCTTTATCGAAACCCGACGCGCCGATGCCAGCGCGTTGCGGCCTTGACTGCACCGACCGTTTGCGCGGCCAGTCGTCCTCTGTTGCGACCTTGTTTGAGCCGCGCTGGTTTGTCGCTTTTGACATAGAGCCTGATCTCGTCCGGCAAAAGCAGTAACTGGCGCCGGTGCCACGGTGTGCGAAAAAAGGCTTTCTCGTTGAAGACTTCGGCCTGTCCAAGAACCTAATGATCGCTTGCTCCGCCAGGATCGCTGACAGCGGGCGCGAGCGTGTCTAGCAGCGATGGCGGAGCCGGTATGCGGTTGGAACGTCCGCTTCTTACTATAGACATGATGGCGAATCGTGAGATTCGCAAAAGCGGTGACGGAGCGCACACACAGTATACAAACTGATATGGACCACTCTTCTTCCTGGCTAACTGCACCGGCCATGCCGGTTTCGTCGCGACAAGGACACTTGGGCGAATGCTGCCCGTGGACCACCACGGTGGTTTAGGAGAGATGGCCGCCTGAGGCCGAACGCCGTCAACGTGCTGCGGGTCTACAGCATCAGAAACGATTTCAACCCTAACCGCACCGCATCCAGTTCGGCCTTGGATATATTCTGCCCGCGATCCTCGGAGTGCCGCGGGATATTAGTCGACGGTGATGATCTGATCGAGCACTGCCACGCAAGACCGGGGCAGCGACTCGATGGGCACCTCAGTCGAAAATCCGCGACCCTTGGTTGTGCAGGGAATCCCTGATAAGCGTCCGGTCACTCGATTGTGCGTCTCATGGGTTAAAACGATAATCGGCCGCAGGTATTCGCCCCCCAGTTCATGACCAGCTACCGGCTCAAGGTCCACCCAAATGACGGACCCCGGTGTCAGTTTTCGACTTGGTTGCTTGCTCGTTACCAATCATTTTCTCCGCAGGGATTTCCGAGTTCTGACCCGACTGCCTTTTCGCGTGAGATGGTCGGATGCACCTCGTCGGGCCGCTCAGCGAGCTGGGTCAAGTACTCGTCCCAATTAAACGTC
>JAXDQB010000399.1:0-8073 GCA_034668065.1 Paraburkholderia sp. | reverse complement strand
GCCAGCTGGACGCCGAGATAGCCGCCGATCGCGCCGGCGCCGTAAATACAGACCTTCATGGTGTCCTCCTGGGGCATGGCGGCGCGGTCGCGCCGGTTGTTGGCTCGTTGGTGACTCCGTGGAACTGAAAGCCCGCGCCCTCGTGTCGGCCGGGCGCTGCGCAGATCAGGCTGGTTCGAGCTGCCGGGTCGGGAGGTCGAGCACCTCCTCGAACTCCGTCACCTTGTCGATCTCGGTGCCCATCGCGATGTTCGTGACGCGCTCGAGGATCACCTCGACGACGACGGGCACCTTGAATTCGCCGAGCATATTCTGCGCTTTTTCGAGCGCGGGCTTGATGTCTTCCGGCCTGAACACGCGCAGCGCCTTGCAGCCGAGACCCTCTGCGACAGCCACGTGGTCGACGCCGTAGCCATTCAACTCCGGCGCATTGATGTTCTCGAATGCGAGCTGCACGCAGTAGTCCATGTCGAAACCGCGCTGCGCCTGGCGGATCAGCCCGAGATAGGAGTTGTTCACGACGACGTGCACGTACGGCAGGTTGAACTGCGCGCCCACGGCGAGTTCCTCGATCATGAACTGGAAGTCGTAGTCGCCCGAAAGCGCAACGATGGGGCGCTGCGGATCGGCCGCGCGCACGCCGAGCGCCGCCGAAATGGTCCAGCCCAGGGGGCCTGCCTGGCCGCAGTTGATCCAGTTGCGGGCCTTGTAGACGTGCAGGAATTGCGCGGCGGCGATCTGCGAGAGCCCGATCGTGCTCACGTAGCAAGTGTCGCGGCCAAACACTTTGTTCATCTCTTCGTAGACGCGCTGCGGCTTGACCGGCACGTTGTCGAAGTGTGTCTTGCGATGCATCGTGCGCTTGCGTTCGCGGCAAGCCTCGGCCCAGGCGCCGCGGTCTTTCAGCCTGCCCTGCGCCTTCCATTCGCGGGCAATCTCGACGAAGAGTTCCAGCGCCGCCTTCGCGTCCGAGACGATGCCGAGGTCCGGGCCGAAAACACGCCCGATCTGCGTAGGCTCGATATCGACGTGCACGAATTTGCGGCCCTTCGTGTACACCTCGACGCTTCCCGTGTGACGGTTCGCCCAGCGGTTGCCGATGCCGAGCACGAAATCGGAGTCGAGCAGCGTCGCGTTGCCGTAGCGGTGCGAGGTTTGAAGGCCGACCATCCCCGCCATGAGCGGATGATCGTCGGCAATCGCGCCCCACGACATGAGCGTCGGAATCACGGGCACGCCAAGGGTCTCGGCAAATTGAACGAGCAAGTCTTCGGCGGCTGCGTTGATGACGCCGCCGCCCGAGACGATGAGCGGACGCTCGGCATCGTTGAGCATCTTGAGCGCGGCCTCGATCTGATTGCGCGTGGCGCGCGGCTTGTAGACGGGCAGGGGCTCGTAGGTGTCAATGTCGAACTCGATCTCGGCCACCTGCACGTCAACCGGCAGGTCAATCAGGACGGGGCCCGGGCGGCCTGATCGCATCAAATGGAATGCCTGCTGGAACACGCGCGGCACAAGCGCCGGCTCGCGCACGGTAACGGCCCATTTGGTGACTGGCTTGGCGATCGATTCGATATCGACCGCCTGGAAGTCTTCCTTATAGAGCCGCGCCCGCGGGGCCTGGCCGGTGATGCAGAGGATTGGAATCGAGTCGGCCGAGGCGGAGTAGAGGCCCGTAATCATGTCGGTGCCGGCGGGGCCGGACGTGCCAATGCATACGCCGATGTTGCCGGGGGCCGCACGAGTGTAGCCCTCGGCCATGTGCGAAGCACCCTCCACATGCCGCGCAAGCACGTGACTGATGCTGCCGGCCTTCTTCAGCGCCGAATAAAGAGGATTGATGGCGGCGCCCGGCACGCCGAACGCCGTGTCGATGCCTTCTTTCTCCAGGACGAGCACAGCTGCGTCAACGGCTCTCATTTTCGGCATGGAAGTCTCCTGATTGCGATGAGTTTGTGGTCAATACACTGTAGAAGGCTTGCAAAGGTTTGATAAGATCGCTGCGGGTTCGTTATTCCGATACTAAAAGTATTGAATTTGGCCGGCGCGATGGCCTTTCGCTGAGCGAAGCGTCGCTGCAAGCAAGCTAGGTCGAGGGCGAAACGTTTTAAGGGCAAGGGGCTTGAGGAAAATGGACGGAAGGGATTGACGATGGACCGCTACAAGCAAATCGAAACGTTCGTGCGCGTGGCTGAAGCCGGCAGCCTGGCCGCGGCAGCGTTGGAGGAGGGGGTCTCGCCGGTAATCCTCGGGCGGCGCATCGACGCGCTCGAAAAACGCCTAGGCGTAAAACTCATGTACCGCTCGACGCGGCGTCTGGTTGTCAGCGAGGAGGGGGCGGCGTTTCTCGAGCGCTGCCGGGGGCTGCTTGGTGACTGGGAGCGGGCCGAGAACGAAGTCGCGGCCGGGCGGCGCTCCGTGACTGGGCACCTGATCGTGTCGGCGCCGGCCGCGTTCGGCCGCAAGCACGTGGCGCCATTAGCGTCGGCCTTCCTTGCCGACAAGCCCGATCTGCGGATGTCGTTCAATCTCACGGATCGCGTAGTCGATCTCGTGCGCGAGGGGTATGACCTGTCGATCCGCATCGGCGGCGCCGTCGATCCGAGCTTCGTCGCCGTGAAGCTCGCGACGAACCGGCGTGTAGTCTGCGGTACGCCCGAGTACTTCGAGAAGCACGGCCGACCAAAGTCGCTCGACGATTTGCCTGGGCACAACTGTCTCGCATTCAATCTGCAAGGCGGGCAGAACCGCGGCTGGTATTTTCGCCGCAACGGCAAACTCGTCACTGTGCGTGTGTCGGGCACACTCGATTGCAACGATGGCGAGCTGCTGCACCGGTGGGTATCCGAAGGGGTGGGGCTCGGCTGGCGCTCAACGTGGGAAATCGCGGAGCAGCTCGCGCGCGGCCAGCTCGAGACAGTCCTCGACGAATTCGCGCTGCCTGACTACGACATTCTCGCGGTTTACCCCCAGCAGCGGTACGTGCCGGCGAAGGTGCGATATTTCATCGACTACCTGAAGGCAGTCTACGCGCAGGCCGGCTATTGGTCCGGCGTGGCCTGACACCAGGCGTTCCCGGCGGCTCGAACGTCCGAGCGTTCGAGTTCGCCAACTAAGTCTTTGAAAGAACGGCACAATTCGCCTGAGAAAGCGTGGAATGTGTTGCGGGCGGCTCCCAATCGGGTTACACTCTTTTGCTTCTCACCTTGCCACACCGGTTCGACGCCCGGGTGGCTTCCATCCACAAGGAGTGTGTATGCGTCATTACGAGATCGTCTTTGTCGTGCACCCCGATCAGAGCGAGCAGGTGCCCGCGATGATCGAGCGGTACAAGTCCACGATTACCGCTCGCGCCGGTCAGATCCACCGCATCGAAGACTGGGGCCGCCGCCAGCTGGCCTACATGATCGAGAAACTCGCGAAGGCTCATTACGTTTGCATGAACATCGAATGCGACCAAGCTACGCTCGAAGAACTCGAGCACGCATTCAAGTTCAACGACGCCGTGCTGCGTCACCTCATCGTCAAGTTGAAGAAGGCCGAAACCGGACCGTCGCCGATGATGAAGGAAGTGCAGCGCGAAGAAGCAAAGAAGGCAGCTGCCTCCTCGCAGCCGTCCGAAGCGCAGGCTTAACGGTATTCACGTTATAAGCCACCCAGGCCTCATCGGTTTGCCGCCGCTTTCGTGAATAGGCTGCAACTCACAGCCAGCGTGGTCGAGCGCGAGCCGCTGCGTTATACGCCGGCTGGCGTGCCGATCGCAAGCTGCACGTTGCGCCACTGCGCGGAAGTCGTCGAAGCCGGCATCGTCCGGCAAGTCGAACTGACGATGCCCGCCTTGGCCGCGGGCGCGGCTAGCGGCAGGCTCGAAAGCTGTGAAATGGGCGTCGAGATGCTCTTCGCCGGCTTTCTCGCGAAAAAGAACCGCAACGCAAGGACCTTGGTGTTTCACATCACAGAATTGCAGGACGTTGGAAAGGACTGAACATGCCCCGCCCCACTGGTAAGAAATTTGACAAGCGCCGTCAACAACAGAACCCGCTTTTCAAGCGCAAGAAGTTCTGCCGCTTTACGGCTGCCAGCGTCGAGTACATCGACTACAAAGACATCGAAACGCTGAAGGACTTCATCGGCGAAAACGGCAAGATCACGCCGGCTCGTCTGACGGGTACCAAGGCCCATTATCAACGCCAGCTCGACACGGCGATCAAGCGCGCGCGCTTTCTCGCGCTCCTGCCGTACACCGATCTGCACAAGGCCTAATCAGACGGCGCTACAAGGAGAATTTGAATGCAAATCATTCTGTTGGAAAAGGTCGTCAACGTTGGCAATCTCGGCGAGGTCGTCAAAGTGAAAGACGGCTTTGCGCGTAACTTTCTGATCCCGCAAAAGCTCGCTCGTCGTGCGACGAAGGAAGCCATTGCAGAATTCGAGCTGCGCCGCGCCGAGCTCGAGAAGGTTGCTGCCGAGAAGCACGCTGCTGCGCAAGCGCTTGGTGAAAAGATGTCGGGTCTTACGGTCCAGATCGCGCAGAAGGCGGGCGTCGACGGCCGTCTGTTCGGCTCGGTCACGAATGCCGACATCGCCGAAACGCTGACGAAGCAGGGCTTCGCAGCCGAAAAGTCGCAAGTGCGCATGCCGATGGGCCCGCTCAAGACGGTGGGCGACCACTCGGTGCAAGTCGCGCTTCACACCGACGTGGTTGTCGACGTGACGGTATCGGTGCTGGGCGAGCACGCTTAAGCACGCATACCCACGCGTCCGAATCGCGATCGATCATGTTTCGATCGCGATCCCGCGCAGGGGGCGCCCCTCGCGCGGCGCTAGCGCGGCGCTAAATCGAATGAAGGCAGGAGCCGTGAACCGGCTTCTGCCTTTTTCGTTTTGGTCTCTGGCGAACGGCCAGCCATTTCGCGATAATCCCACTCCATGAACGCACCCGTCAAAGATCCCCAACTCGAGTCGCTGAAGGTCCCACCGCATTCGATCGAAGCGGAGCAATCTGTGCTGGGCGGGCTGCTGCTCGACAACGCTGCTTGGGACCGCATAGCGGACTTTCTCTCGCAAAGCGATTTCTATCGCTACGATCACCGCATCATTTACGAGCACATCGGCCGACTGATCGCTTCGACGCGGCCGGCGGACGTCGTCACCGTGTACGAGTCGCTCGGGAACTCCGGCAAGGCCGATGAGGTAGGCGGGCTTGCCTACCTGAACGCGCTCGCGCAAAACACGCCGAGCGCCGCAAACATTCGCCGCTACGCCGAGATCGTACGGGACCGCGCCGTGTTGCGCCGTTTGGTTTCCGTCGCCGACGAAATCTCGGCCGACGCGTTCAATCCGCAAGGCAAGGAAGTTCGTCAGCTGCTTGATGAGGCCGAATCCAGAGTCTTCGCGATCGCCGAGGATGGCGCGCGTGGCACGCAGGGCTTCCTCGAGATAGGCCCGTTGCTCACGCAAGTGGTGGAGCGCATCGATACGCTCTATCACACGGCGAATCCAAGCGATGTGACGGGCACGCCGACTGGCTTTGTGGACCTCGATCGCATGACTTCGGGCATGCATGGCGGCGAGCTGATCATCGTTGCGGGAAGGCCGTCGATGGGAAAGACCGCCTTCTCGATGAACATTGGCGAGTACGTGGCCGTCGAATATGGTTTGCCCGTCGCGGTGTTCTCAATGGAAATGCCGGGCACACAGCTCGTCATGCGGATGCTCGGCTCGGTAGGCCGCCTCGATCAGCATCGGATGCGCACGGGGCGCCTCACTGATGAAGACTGGCCCAAGCTCACGCACGCAGTGCAGAAGATGAGCGAGGCGCAGCTTTTCATCGACGAGACCGGCGGCCTCAATCCGATGGAGTTGCGCTCTCGCGCGCGCCGGCTGGCGCGCCAGTGCGGCAAGCTCGGGCTAATCATCGTCGACTACCTGCAACTGATGTCTGGCAGCTCGCAGGGCGAAAACCGCGCAACCGAGATCTCCGAGATTTCGCGCTCGCTCAAGGGGCTCGCCAAGGAGCTTGACGTGCCGGTGATCGCGCTGTCACAGCTTAACCGTAGTCTGGAGCAGAGGCCCAACAAGCGTCCGGTCATGTCGGACCTGCGTGAATCGGGCGCCATCGAGCAGGACGCGGACATCATCCTCTTCATCTATCGTGACGAGGTCTACAACCCCGACAGTCCCGACAAGGGCACGGCCGAGATCATCATCGGCAAGCAGCGTAACGGGCCAATTGGTCCGGTTCGACTTACGTTCCTCGGGCAACACACCAAATTCGATAACTTCGCGGGGCCGCAGGGTTTCCACGGCGACTGAGCACGCGGCGGCCCCGTCGCAAGGCTCGGACGCTTTCGGCGCTGCGCTAAAGAGCGGGCGCTGAGCGATCGACGACGGTGTTGGTCGGCATTAACGGCTTGACCCTGTCTTTGATTCCGAGGTGGCCTCTAGAGCCCTTTTGGCCCTCCTGGCCTTGACCTTCGCCTCCTTAAGGTCCCAGTCCATTTCGCGAGCCTTGGCCTTCTTGAAGCGCCGATTCCGGAGCCGTTGCGGCAACTCGATCCCATTCTCAGCAAAAGTCTTGTCGATAAATTCCCAACGTCTTGCAATGGGTATGTTTTTCCGCCTTTCGGGAAGGAAATTTCTGTTGCCCATCCACGTGCCGTACAGTTCCATGAGCTGATCGGCCATGTCGGGCATATGTTCCCTTTTGGCGAAGTCCTGTTTGTCTACGAAGACATGAAAGTCCTTTAACGGGGTCTCTGGCACGCCCAATCGTTCACGCAGCACACTCGTTGACTCAATTTTTCCGCTCGTCGCTGGATCGGCGTACGCGGGGTTGTCCGTGTAAGTGATCAGCGAACCCGGCACAGCGTGGGCCTTCAGGGCCACCAGGTCTTCGCCTCGAATTCCGAATTGGTCTGAGGCGAAATGTCGGTCCACATTGAACGATCGGTTCTTGTCATCTTTCGCATTAAATTCCAGGAAAGCTTTTTTAGAAATTTCATGATACATGTCTAGGGGAAAAGCAAATGAGCGGATCAGTGGTTTTGCCTCATCTGCTTGCACCTTGTACTTCTCAAACCACTTAAGTGCGCGCAAGGGCTGCCCCGCGTTGACCCACATTGTTCCGCCCTTGCCTTCGTATATGTGAACGGCCCCGGGGCCGGACTCGGAATCCATCTGATGAATGTCCTTGTATTGTGCATTAGTAAGGATGTTTCCAGCATCTGGATTTTCTTCGTTATTTGATTCTGAATTTGAATCTGACTTCGACGCAGTATTTGATTGCCCGAACACGGTGACGTAAAGCCGAATTGCCGGCTTGCCTCCAGCTAACTCGTTTTCGGTAATGCCTCGGTGGATAACATTGTTGTGACCCCTCTGAATTGGTCCGGTTCGCGATGGTCCAATATGCATGAAGTCTGCACTCCCACCGAACGATCTCTCACTAGGCGAATCGCTGATACTATCGTCTACCGCCATTTCATCGAAAACGTCGGATATAGTTTGAGAGATGCGTGCTTGCGTAGCCCATTTAGGAATGACGTTTGTTATGAAGTCTTGAGCGGCCAGATATCTTTGTCCGCGTACGGCAGAGGGAGGGTACTGCGTCGGCATTTGCCTGGAACTCTCCCCGCGTTGTGACGAAAGCGGAGGCGCTGCCGTTACGGCCGCTTTGACGGGTGACTTTGGGTGATCCCTCTTGTACATGGCCGCGCTCAAGTGAAGTCCTCGATTGAACCCGTTCCTGTAAGCACATCAACGGACGCCCGAACTTCGTGCCCGTGCGTAGCGGTTGGCGTACTATCAGTCCCGTCTCGCCCTCAAGTTTCACAATCCATCCACAACTCTGCCGGATCGAATAGGGCACACCATAATATGCCAGCACCTTGAATTTGCCGCAATCGCATTGTGGGCCAAAAAATTGTTGTGTGGCGCATTTGTTTTAAGGCGCGACTCGCCATACGGATTACGCGAGGAAAGCCTCGCTTGGCGGGTAACGTATTTCACGGGTTTCTGAGCGCGTAATTTTCCGCCAATTTCAAATGCGCCCGTCGATGGCGGCCATGAATG
>JAXDQB010000398.1:0-4099 GCA_034668065.1 Paraburkholderia sp. | reverse complement strand
TATTTTCTGAAGCTGCTTCTCACGGCGGTACGCATTAAGCGCCGGCAGCCAGTTTGTAAGGCCGACATGCAATCGATTTGGATGGCTGCGACCCGCGCCGAAGCCCACGCCGCGTTCAATCGTTTCGTGTCGAGCTATGCGGCCAAATATCCGAAGGCAACCGAGACCTCAAAGAAGGATCAAGACAGCTTGCTGGCCTTCTACGACTTTGCGGCATGCATTGCAGCACGGCGCTTGAGACTCTCCGCTGGCCAATAGACCCTGGCCTTGTAGTACTCGGCGACTGCTGGTGTATTTGTCGGAAGGATCACCCAAGGCTGCTTCGATGAGGTGAAGATGTGGATGTCGGGCGGCAGGCGGTCAGGTTCATCAAGCGTTCCCACGCGGACAAAGCGCACAGCGTCGCCTGCTTCTGCGTAGTTGCTCCAAACCGCGATGTGGCACTTGGGGCAGCGCGTGATTTTCTGGCCCTTGCCGCTATTGGATGGCGTATCGACGACTGCAATCTCGCCCTTCAGCAACTCTACGCGGTCCGCTTCAATAATTGCATTGAGCGCGAATGAGGCTCCGGTTTCACGCTGACACCAGCGGCAGTGACAGCAGTGAACAAACATCGGCTTTGTCGTCAGGCGATAGCGCACCGCGCCACAAGTACAGCCGCCTTCATAGGGTAGCGATTCGTCAGTATCCATTTCGCACCTCTCATCAAAAGGGAATAATGTCCGTTTTCGGATGTTGTGTGCAGGCCAAGACTCAAGACTCAAGACTCGTGCGGCTCTACTGCCACCGCTGGACGCCAGGAAACCGGGAAACCCTTCGCCTGCAGATGCTGTATCGTGAGCGCCCCGCCCTTGCACAGACCCACGATCTTCGTCGAGATGCCTCAGATGATCCCATTCCATCGCAAGCCAGCTTTCTATAAGCTCCTTGCCGGCAGTTATGCCCAGCTGCTGGGTCGCCCCCTAGTGCCGCAGGCCATGCCCATGGACGAAGCTACCGAATGGCTCTATGAGCGTGCCCCGTTCGCGGTACTCGCGCACAACACCGATCCCGACCCGCTCTTTATTTACGGCAACAAGGCCGCGCAGCGCCGCTTTGGATATAGCTGGGATGAAATCACCCGACTGCCGTCCCGACTCTCAGCCGAGGCACCGAATCGCGAGGAGCGGCAGCGATTTCTAGCACGCGTACAGCGGCTCGGCTATGAGGCGGGCTACAAGGGCGTGCGTGTCGCCAAGTCAGGCCAGCGCTTCATAATCGAGGAAGCCACGCTGTGGCAACTCCTCGACGCAGACGGCAAACTGCACGGCCAGGCCGTTGTGATCCCGCGCACGCGCGACATCTGATCGCGCATACCAACCGCTTATGCGTTAGCCTTACCCAGCCGCCACGAATACGGGCCGTGCCTGACGCCCACCGACTGTCACGGCAGAAACTCCGCCGAGAGTGCCGGTAGTAGCGGACGACCGCAAGAAAGAGGTTTCGAAGTTCGCCCTAAACTCAGGCTCGATTGGTCATGATCGGGACGAACTCGCGGCCATTAGACGGTTGTTGCGAGAATCGAAGAGGCGCCCGGCGCGCGCCTTCGATTGCAAGGCCTGGGATTTTGCCGGGACACGCATCGAAGCCCGTCGAAGTATTGGCACCGACGGATCGTCTGACGGGAGTGGAGCACATGACGAAAAGCGTTGACAGCCACCCTCAAGCACTATATTGTGGGCCTCGAAATATTCAAGAAGCTCGATTGCTGATCATCATTTTCCGCCTCGTCTGCGCGGTACTCGCTGTCCTCTCTTCTTCCTTGAAGTTTTTGTCGCTCCGCGCCGGAGCTGTTATTTTTATTTCAAGGAATTCTCATGGATACCGGTACTGTCAAGTGGTTCAACGATAGCAAGGGCTTTGGCTTCATTACTCCGGATGCTGGCGGCGACGATCTCTTCGCCCACTTCTCGGAAATACGCGGCGACGGCTTCAAGACGCTCGCAGAAAACCAGAAGGTGAGCTACGAGACAAAGCGCGGCCCGAAGGGTATGCAGGCCGCGAATATCTCGCCGCAGTAGCGTATTTCAAGGGCCGGCCTGCCGGCCCTTTGCCTGTCAGCCTGACTAGCATCCTCGCGGAGCCCTGCGCTCCCGATCTGGTCGCCGCGTTTCAACGTGACGCGTCATTCGTCTTTCGACACGATCCGTCTCGCCCCGTTTTTCAATTTATATAGCCTGTACGACATGATATCGTGCGGTCGGTTATCGCTTATGCAAAATAATAAACACATTCACCATTACAACGGTTATTCAGTGTCACCATTCGCGCACCGGTTACCGGACGGCTGGTTTGCCGCCAACCTGCTGCTCATCAAAGGTGAAGCGCTCAGCGCTGAGCCGGTCTCCTACCAGTTTAATGCGCTCGATTATTTCGATAGCGAAACACAGGCTTTGGGGCACGCTGCAGCATGGGCACGCGGCTGGGTCGATAGCCGCGGTTAAGTCGGGCATGGCCTGCGCAGGAGCGGCGCCGCCTGGCGCTCCCCGGTCCGTTCAGAATCTCATGGCCCCCACGATGCTGTGTTCAGGCGTCGGTGTCGCGAGGAGCGGGTACCCACGTCAGCCCGATTGGTATGAAAAGTCAGGCTCACGCCTCGTCTCCCCCAAATGCACTCCTATCGCCAGGTCGGATCGCTTTGATCTGCGCAGCGGTATTCCCGTCATTCCCATCGAGGAGCAAAGATGGCTTTATTGGTCATGCAGGTCGCAGTGAGCGGAGAACTGGTGGAGGTATTCGAGATGCCAGTTGATGATGTCGACGGACACCGGATGCTCGTCTGCGCGAATGAGGACGAGCGGGTGATTCATCGCGACGGCCAGATCCTCGAAGACGGTGAAGTCTGGATCGATCTCATCGACAGGGGCGGCGAGACGCTGTTCGATCAGGTGGCATGTTTCCACCGGGCAGACGCCGCCGACGCGCTGCAGGTTCATTTCGGCATGAATCCCGAGGTCGTTAAAGACTGTCTTTCGAAGTCAAATGTTGCCTCGCTGTATGCCAGGCATCGCGTAGCAGCTCAAGCTTACTTCCGGAAGGTCGATCGCCTTGTCGACTGCTCCAGCGTGAGCTCCAGACAAAGCAATCGCCGGCGGGTGGGCGACGCGAGCGTCATGGACCTCGTGATCGAGCTTCGCAGACGGCTGGACGGCGCGGACACCCTGCTCGCGCTGAGTGAGCTGCCGACGCCCGTACAGACCGCGGCCGGGCAGCTGAAGGAAGCGGCGAAGTCCTACGTGACGGCTGTCCAGCATCTGTAAAGCGTTATCCACCGCGCAGTGGCGGATGCAAAGGAGAGTGGCGTCATGCAAAGAACCGTGAGCTATCGCGGGCTCGAGATTTACATTGAGCTGCGACCCACATCCAAAGACATGTTCGAGCCGTGGCTCCGCATTGAGGGGGCGGCCCGGGATGCGGGACCAGCCGCGTTTGGCACACTGATCAAGATTCGCGGAGGCCCGTATTCACGCCGGTGGGCTTACCTTGTTGCGGAGATCGCGGGGCAGGCGTCAATCGACCTCATTTTTGGTCCGCAAGGCTAGCTCGACGTGCGTTACATACCCGCAGACAGGCGCGGTTTCACACAGAAGAACCCCTGAACGAGCGCGATTGCGACTATGCCTGCGCCGGCGTGACCGGCAGCTTTTCAGCTGTCCCCAACGTCTCGCCGACGGCTGCATCGCTATCGCTGAGCCCACCATGCGACCCTGCGCTCATGCGTTCAGTCGCATCGGCGATTCCAGCGGGGATCGCATGATGCACCATGTGGCCCGCCCCGGGCTCTACGAGGAGCGTGCTTTGAGGGATCGCCCAATGCAGTCGGACCGAATTTGCTTGGGGGTCGGTGACCTTGTCATCCGCCCCCGCAAAGATGCTTACCGGCATCTTGAGGTCCGAATAACGGGCACTTAACTGTGCGGCGGCCGGGGTCATGAACGCGGCATCCTCGGCCTCGGCTCTGATCTGCACAGGACGGAGCACCATTTCACGAGCGACAGATTCGAAGAAGCCATCTGGAATGGGCGCCGGGGCGAACATAGCTTTCACCGTGCGCTTGAAT
>JAXDQB010000397.1:0-6915 GCA_034668065.1 Paraburkholderia sp. | reverse complement strand
GTACCCTTCGATGCGGATGCCGTCGCGCGCGAGTGCACCGGCGACGTCACTCGGCACCTTGCCCGCAGCGACGAAAAGCGTCACTGACTCGAGCCCGATCAACGCATGTCCGACGAAGACGGGATTGAAATTGACATCGGCACCGCGCAGGTTCGTAAGCCAGGCGAGATCGTCGAGCGTCGACACGAAATGCCACTGGGCGCCCTTTTCGCGCATCTTCTGGCGGATCGCGTCGAGCTTCCCGGCGCGCGGGACGCATGCACCGGGCAATACATGCTCGTAGACGGCATCGCCCGGCAACCCCGGCCGCCCGCTCCACACCGCGTCGAGCAGATCGAGATCCGTGCGCAGCGAGATGCCCCGCGCCTGTAACGCGTCGCCAAGCGTGCGCGCCGCGGCGAGCGCGAGCACGGCGCCGTCGACGCCAACGCATGCACCCTCCGACAGATGCTCCGCGAGCCACTCGACATACTGTGCCTGCTGGGCGGCCGCCATCTTCATGAGCACGATGCCGCTTCCCTCGAGCTGCGCCTGCGCCTGCGCCCAATAACGGCTGTCGGTCCAGACGCCCGCGAAGTCGGCGGTCACGACCAGCGTGCCGGCTGAGCCCGTGAAGCCGGACAGCCACCGTCGGCCTTGCCATCGCTCGGGCAGATACTCCGAGAGGTGCGGATCGGACGACGGCACGAGGTAGGCGGCAATGTCGTTGCGGGCCATCGCCGAGCGCAGCCGCACAAGACGCTCGGCGATCGGCTCGCCGGGTTGGCCGGGTTGGCCGGGTTGGCCGGACATTGCCGGCGGGACGTTTTCGGAAATTTGGGCGTTCATGTTTTCAGTGGGGTCCGGCGGCGAGACGCCAGTGCGACCGCCACGGCGACCGTGGCAAGCGTGACGACGGTACACACTGGCCACTCGAGCACTCCGCCATCGTAAAAGAGACCCGCAATGTTACCCGCCATCTTGGCGGCGCCGGCCGCAATCACGCCGGTCGACGTGGCGGTGAACCAGCGCATGCGGCTCGCCCGGTAAGACGGATGCAGCCGCCAACCGACCAAACCAATGACGGCGCCAAGCAGGACGATCCCGGGCCAGCCCATCAGTGGCGGCCTTCCGGGATCGTCGTCGGTTCTGTCGCCTGAATAAGGGGCGAGCCGTGCAATTGCATAGGGGCCTATCTCTGTCGATGGGGCGAAAACCCGCTTTCTGCAGCGTGGCAACGCAGCGTTGCGGCATCAGGACAAACCGCCGCACCCGCACCTGAGCGCCATGCCTGCAAGCCTGCCTGCAAGCCATCAGCGGGCGGTGGGGTACGCTTGTATTGTCCAAAGTGCCAAAAGCATGGAACCGTTATAATACGCCCGGAACTTTGAGTGCCGCCCTATCTACCTGGGCGGCTATGTGCCCCGCAAATGCAACTGCTTACGATCGGAATCAATCACCACACAGCGCCCGTCGCCTTGCGCGAGCGTGTGGCATTTCCGCTCGAGCAGCTCACGCCGGCGCTTGCCGCTTTCAAGTCGGTCTGGCTTGGACGCACTACCGCCGACGCGCCCGAAGCCGCGATTCTGTCGACTTGCAACCGGACGGAGCTTTACTGCGCGACGGATGTCCACGCCCCGCGCGAGGCCGCGATCGAGTGGCTCGCCAGCTACCACAGCATGGACGCGAGCGAACTGGCGCCGCACGTCTATGCGTTGCCGCAATCGGAAGCGGTGCGGCACGCGTTCCGTGTCGCCTCGGGCCTCGACTCGATGGTCCTCGGCGAGACGCAAATCCTCGGACAATTGAAGACAGCCGTGCGCACGGCATCCGAAGCGGGCGCGCTTGGCACCTATCTGAACCAGCTATTTCAGCGCACGTTCTCCGTCGCGAAGGAAGTGCGCGGCACGACGGCGGTGGGAGCGCAATCGGTTTCGATGGCTGCCGCGGCCGTACGGCTCGCGCAGCGGATCTTCGACAAGATTTCGAATCAGCGCGTCCTTTTCATCGGTGCGGGCGAGATGATCGAGCTGTGCGCCACGCACTTTGCGGCGCAGCAGCCACGTGAGCTTGTCGTCGCAAACCGGACGGCCGAGCGAGGGACGAAACTCGCCGAGCGCTTTAACGGCCACTCGATGCCGCTCGCGGATCTGCCCGCGCGCATGCACGAGTTCGACATCATCGTCTCATGTACCGCCTCGACCTTGCCGATCATTGGGCTTGGTGCCGTCGAGCGGGCCATCAAGGCGCGCCGTCATCGGCCGATCTTCATGGTCGACCTGGCCGTGCCGCGCGACATCGAACCGGAGGTCGCCAAGCTTTCCGACGTGTTCCTTTATACGGTCGATGACCTCGGCGCGGTCGTGCGCGAAGGTAATGCATCGCGCCAGGCGGCCGTCGCGCAGGCTGAAACGATCATCGAAACGCGCGTGCAGAATTTCATGCAATGGCTGGATGCGCGCAGCGTCGTGCCGGTCATCCGCCACATGCATACGCAGGCCGATGCGCTGCGCCGCGCGGAACTCGATCGCGCGCAAAAGATGCTCGCACGCGGCGACGATCCGGCCGCCGTGCTCGAAGCGATGTCGCAATCGCTCACCAACAAGCTGATCCACGGCCCGACGCACGCGCTCAACCGCGCCGGCAGCGCGGAGCGCTCGACGCTGATCGAACTTCTCGGCGGCGTCTACCGGCACACGAAGAATTCCGAAAATTAGCGGCGCCACCGCTAACCGGCAATGCCGCAAGCGCGGCTTGCACGGGCTTACCTTCGCTGCGATTCCGTCCGATTCCTCTTCCCTCCGGGACCCGCGCTCCACACCATGAAAACGAGCATGCAACAGAAGCTCGACCAGCTGACGACACGGCTGGCCGAACTCAACGATCTGCTGAGCCGCGAAGACGTGACCGCAAATCTCGATCAATACCGCAAGCTCACACGCGAGCACGCCGAGATCGGTCCCGTCGCGCAACATTACGCGCAGTGGCGCCAGGCGCTAACCGATGGGGCGACGGCCCAGGAACTGGCCGCAGATGCGTCGATGCGCGAGTTCGCCGAAGAAGAAGCACGTGCGGCGCGCGAACGGATGGGGCAACTCGAGACCGAGCTGCAAGCCATGCTGTTGCCGAAAGACCCGAACGACGAGCGCAACATCTTCCTCGAAATTCGCGCGGGCACGGGGGGCGACGAGTCGGCCCTCTTTGCCGGCGATTTGCTGCGCATGTATCTGCGTTACGCCGAGCGGCAGCGTTGGCAGGTCGAGATGATCTCCGAAAGCTCGTCCGACCTCGGCGGCTATAAGGAAGTCATCGTAAGGATCGCGGGCCAAAGCGCCTACTCGCGGCTCAAGTTCGAATCGGGCGGCCACCGCGTCCAGCGCGTGCCGGCCACCGAGACGCAAGGCCGCATCCACACCTCGGCGTGCACGGTTGCCGTGATGCCCGAAGCCGACGAGATTGGCGAGGTCGAAATCAATCCGGCTGATTTGCGCATCGACACGTTCCGCGCTTCCGGGGCGGGCGGGCAGCATATCAACAAGACCGACTCGGCGGTGCGCGTCACACACCTGCCGACGGGCATCGTCGTCGAGTGCCAGGACGACCGGTCGCAGCACAAGAACAAGGACCGCGCGCTGAAGGTGCTGGCCGCTCGCATCAAGGACAAGCAGTATCACGAGCAGCACGCGAAGGAAGCCGCCACACGTAAGAGCCTGATCGGTTCGGGCGACCGCTCCGAGCGCATTCGCACTTACAATTTTCCGCAGGGACGGCTCACCGATCATCGGATCAATCTGACGCTTTATAAGCTGGAAGCGATCATGGACGGGGATCTCGACGAACTCATCGCCGGGCTCGTCAGCGAGCATCAGGCCGAGTTGCTGGCCTCGCTCGGCGACGCCGACTAACGCCTAGGCGGCGCCGCACGATCGCCCCTTCACCGATTTCGTTGATTTCGTTGATTTCGTTGAAATCCACCGCCATGTCCGCCGGCTCCGACCCCGCCTCCGCGTCTACCGCGTCTACCGCTGCGACGACGGCAGATGCCCTGCTGCGCGCCGCGCCGCTGCCCGCGCTCGAAGCGCGAATTCTCCTCGTACATGCGCTCGGCTGGAGCCGCACGCAGCTCATTACTCGGGGGGATGAACCGCTCGGGCAGGCGCAGATTGCCCATTACCGTGCCCTCGAAGCGCGGCGCATGCTCGGAGAGCCGATCGCGCAAATCGTCCGCGCGCGAGAATTCTACGGCCTCGAATTCGAAGTCACGCCGGATGTGCTGATTCCCCGGCCCGAAACGGAACTGCTCGTCGACACCGCGCTCTCGGCGCTCGCACCGCTCGCGAATCCGAGCGTACTGGACCTTGGCACCGGCAGCGGCGCGATCGCCATCGCAATTGCATCGGCGCGGCCCGACGCGCGCGTCTGGGCGCTCGATCGCTCGGCCGAAGCCCTCGCAGTAGCGACGCGCAACGCCGCGAGGCTGCTCGACGTGCGCCGGCCGGGCGGCCCGGTAACGCTGCTGCAAAGCGACTGGTACGCGGCTCTCCATCCCTCGCAGCGATCGTTCGAGGTCATCGTCAGCAACCCGCCCTATATCGCGGCGGCCGATCCGCACCTTGGCGCCGGCGATCTGCGCTACGAGCCGCGCGGCGCACTCACTGACGAAGCCGATGGACTCCGCGCGATTCGCGCAATCGTCTTCGGTGCACGCGCCTTCGCGGCAGCGGGCGCCCAAGTCTGGATCGAGCACGGTTTCGACCAGGCGGTTGCCGTGCGCACGCTCTTTGCCGAGCAGGGCTTCGCCGAGATCCGCTCGGTGACGGATCTGGCCGGTATCGAGCGGATCAGCGGCGGCGTGGTGCCACAAGTACGCGATCGTCCCTGATGCGCGCTCACCGGGTGCTGCCCGCGGCGAACAGCGTGCGGGGCGAAAGCGGAGCCTGAACCGTTCATCGCCGAAGCACTCCCCGGCACACCGGCCGAGGAAAAGCATCGGCGCGAGCGCGCCGGCCGGGCCGGCCCGCGTCGGTGAAATCCGCTATCATTCCGCTATTATTTCGTTTATCTCTTACGCTCCGTGCTTGTCACGGAATCAAGGTCAGTCATGGATACGCAACAACGCATCAAGCAAATCATCGACGAAAACGCTGTCGTGCTCTTCATGAAGGGCAACGCGCAATTTCCGATGTGTGGCTTCTCCGGTCGCGCCGTGCAGATTCTCCAGGCAAACGGCGTCGACAACTTCAAGACCGTGAACGTGCTGGACGACGAAGAAATTCGCCAGGGCATCAAGGAATATTCGCAGTGGCCGACCATCCCGCAGCTCTACGTGAAGGGCGAGTTCATTGGGGGCTCGGATATCATGATGGAGATGCATCAGTCAGGCGAAATGCGGCAGCTCTTCGCCTCGGCCTGAGGCCCGCCCCGCCCTGCGCGCCCCCCAGCACCGCACGCCATGCAAGCGCCCAGCGCGCAGCCGCGCCGGCTGATCATCGCAATCACCGGTGCCACGGGCGCGATCTACGGCGTGCGATTGCTCGAGACGCTCAAACGCCTAGGGGGTGTCCAGACGCACCTTTTGATCTCAAGCGCCGGCTGGCTCAATCTTCGGCATGAGCTGCAACGGGCGAAGGAAGATATCCATCCTCTCGCCGATGTCGTCCATTCCGTGCGCGACGTTGGCGCGAGCATCGCTTCGGGATCGTTTTCCACCGACGGCATGATTGTTGCCCCATGCTCGATGAAAACGCTCGCAAGCATCGCAAATGGGCTCTCCGACAATCTGATCGCCCGCGCGGCCGACGTAACGCTAAAAGAGCGCCGCCGGCTTGTGCTGCTCGTGCGTGAAACACCGCTCAATCTCGCGCATCTTCGCAACATGACGGCGGTGACGGAAATGGGCGGCATCGTCTTTCCGCCGCTCCCCGCGTTCTACAACCGGCCAACATCGATCGACGAAATGGTCGACGACACGATCGCCCGTGTGCTCGACATGTTCGCGCTCGGGCCGACCCTCGCCGCCTCGTGGCAAGGTTGGCGCGGGACGGACGAGTAAAGCTGCGCCGCCGCGCGGCTTGTTTCGGCCCTTGTTTCGGCCCTTGTTTCGGCTCTGTGCTCGTCAGGTCGGCATTCACTGCCGCACGACTCTTTTGCGAGATATCGGGTTTATTGCGCCTTGGCCGATGCCTATAGTGGAGGCATCCAATGCTTTCGCACTTCGCTTGAGCGCCTTTCCCCGATACCATGCCCCGCCTGCCCTCGCTTTTTATTTCCCACGGCGCACCGACGCTGCCGATTGATCCGTCACTGCCGTCCGGCGCGTTCCGCACGCTTGCGGCGAGCCTGCCGCAGCCGCGCGCGGTATTGATGCTCTCGGCGCATTGGTGCACGCAGGCGCCCATCGCAAGTACCGCCGCTGCGCCCGAGACGATCCACGACTTCCGCGGCTTTCCAAAAGCTTTGTATGAGATCCGCTATCCGGCGCCCGGCGCACCCGATGTGGCGCGGCAGGCCGTCGCGCTGCTCGGCGCGCGAAACATCGCCGCGACGACGCAGGAGCATGGCCTCGACCACGGCGCGTGGGTGCCGATGCTGCTCATGTTTCCCGGTGCCGATGTGCCCGTCGCACAGCTCTCGATTCAGCCGCACCTCGAGCCGGCACACCATTTCCGCGTTGGCCAGGCGCTGCGCTCTCTTGCCGACGAAGGTGTGATGATTGTCGGCTCGGGGCAAATTACGCACAACCTGCGAGCCGCGGATTTTGCTGCGCGCCCCGAAGATGCCGACCCGCGCGTGACCGAGTTCACCGACTGGTTCGAGGCGAAGCTTGCGGCACGCGACATCGACGCACTGCTCGACTACCGCCGCCTCGCGCCGCAAGCCGTTTTCATGCATCCGAGCGACGAACACCTGCTGCCAGTCTTCGCCGCGCTCGGTGCG
>JAXDQB010000396.1:0-3791 GCA_034668065.1 Paraburkholderia sp. | reverse complement strand
GTGAAAACGATAAGAGCGGAAGCGGTACTGGCGCCTATACGCCGAAAACTCTCCGGCGCCTTTGTGCCGAAAACGGATTGGCTCCTTAACGGCGAAAGTTCACACCTCGTCATAAGTCGCCCCCGTCCGCCATCTGACGGGTAGCAAAATACTTGAGGCAACGACCCTAGCTCGGGAACAAAAAACCTGAGTCAACGCGTGGCGTATGTCAAAATATCGCCATTTTGCGCAGTGGCTCGCCCAGCGTTTCTCTGTGGACCCAGCCAGTCGCCGCGTGCACCATCGGCCGGGATCAAGTCGCGGACATTCATCAGACTTAGGACCATTTCTGAGGTAGTCGTGTGAACAGGAAAACGCCGCAATGGCGCATGGCGATAGACCTTGAGCGCTGCATTGGCTGCCATGCATGCTCTGTCGCCTGCAAGGTTGAAAACGAGGTCGAACTCGGCTATTTCCGCACTAAGGTCTATTACCACGACCAAGGCGTTTTTCCCCATACGAAACGCAGCTTTCTGCCTGCGCTATGTATGCAGTGTGAAGACGCACCGTGCATCGAGGCCTGTCCCACCGATTCGATCGGACGCTCGGCCGAGGGCATCGTCGGCATTAATTTTCACAGCTGTGACACCCGAGGCGATTGCATTTCGGCGTGCCCTTATGGCGCCATTCACATCGACCCGGTGCAATCGGTCGCCGATAAATGCGATTTCTGCAGCCATCGGTTATCGCGGGGCATGCAGCCGGCGTGCGTCGAGGCTTGTCCTACCGAGGTTTTGATCTTCGGTGACAGCCGTGATCCGGCGAGTCCCATCGCCCGCTTCCACGCGAAGCATGGCGAGGAACTTGGTGTGCTGAAGCCGGGCAAAGGAACCCAGCCCCAGGTGACATACCGCGGATTGGGCCGCGTGGTGCCGCGTGAAATGGAGAACAAGCTGCCGGAAAACCGTAATCACGATCCGCATTCGTATGAGATCGACACGTGGGCATCGCTCAAGCCGTAAGGCGCGCATTCGCCTAGGGTCTCTTTCTTTGATGCTATAAACGACTCACCATGAAACGCCGCGACTTCATTAAATCCGGTATCGCCGCGATGGCGGATCTCAAGCTCGGCGAAGTCATTTCGCTTGGGACCGGCGCCGCGGTGGGTGCGGCCAGCGTTGCAGCGGCCCTCTATCTCGACCGGCCCAAGAAGCGGCCACACGACTATCGGAAAGCGAAGATCGTCAGGAGCGTTTGCCTGAATTGCTCCACCGTATGCGGGATCGAAGGATTCGTTATCGACGGCAAAGTCGTCAAAATACGCGGCAATCCGCTCGACCCCAACATGGGCAGCCACATGACGTGCGCGAAAGGACAGAGCGGCCCGACAATCAACGACTATCCCGAGCGGCTGCTGTATCCGCTTAAGCGTGTCGGCGCGCGCGGCGAGGGCCTGTGGAAGCGCATTTCTTGGGAAGAAGCGACTAACGAGATCGCAGGCCGTATCCGGCAGTCGATCGATACGGGCCATCCCGAGCGCGTCGTGCTGCATGCGGGGCGCTCGCGTATCGATACCGAAATCAAGCGATTCCTGGGGGCGATCGGATCCCCGGTTCAGCTCAATCACCGCGCGCTGTGCTCATCGAACAAGCGTGGCGCGAACTACATCAGCCTTGGCGATACCGATTGGGAATCGCTCGATGCCGAGCGCTGTCGATACTTCCTGAACTTTGGTTCCAACTTCTATGAAGCGCACCAAGGCGGCCTGCATCTCGTGCGACGAGTAGCGAGGGCGCGCTTCGATCATGGCGCCAAGCTGGTGACGTTCGACGTTCGCCTGTCGAACACGGCGGGTCGCAGCGATGAATGGTTTGCCCCGTTCCCCGGTACAGACGGCGCCGTGGCGCTTGCCATGGCGCACGTGATCGTGCGCGACGGCGTCTATGACCACGGGTTCGTCGAGACCTTCGTGAACGTCTCCTCACGTGAAATGCGGGATTTCCTGCAACCCTACACGCCGGCTTGGGCGGAAAGCGTTTCCGGCATCGCGGCAGCCGATATCGAGCGTGTCGCGCTGGAATTCGCGAGCCGGCGTCCGGCCGCCGTTGCATTCACCAATCGCGGCGCCGGCGCGCACTACAACGGCTTGAATGCCGAACGGGCCGTGGTCATGCTCAATGCCTTGGTAGGTTCGGTCGGCGTGCCCGGCGGCTATTGCTACGGTCTGGAAGAAAAACTCAGTCCGCAGCGCTACCCGCAGCCCACGCCCACACCGCCGAAGCCCAAGCTGCGCACCGATCTCGAAGATCCGCCCGAGTGGCCGCTGGCGAACCGCTGGCAGGAAATGAAAGTCGGGCAGATCGTCTACAACTACATCCGGCAGGGGCGCGCCAAGGTCGATGTCTATCTTTCATACACGATCAGCTCGCCAATGACCTGGCCCGAGGGGCGCACGACGACGGTGGATGTGCTGAAGGACGAGGCGATGATTCCGTTTCACGCATGCTCCGATATCGTGTATTCGGAGATGGCGCACTACGCGGACTTGATTCTCCCCGACGCGACCTATCTGGAGCGCTGGGGGCTCGATACCCGCAACAATCTTGAACTGCAACACTTCGTCACCTTGCGCCAGCCGATGGTGTCGCCGCCTGCCGAGGCCCGCAGCTATGCCGACGTATTGTTCGACATTGGCCGGAAGCTAGCGCCCAAGCAGGCGAAGTACTTTCAGTTTGGGGACCACGAAGCCTTCGTCAGGCATCAGTGCTCGAAGATTGCGCACGGCGCGGAAAGCGATGGCTTTTCGTTCATGAAGAAATTCGGCGTGTACGTCGACACTCACGCGCCAAAAAGTTACGAGGTCTTCAGGCGAAAGCTGACGCCATCGCAGCTGCAGGACACGCGCGTGGATACCGCAACGCGAGTGATCTATAAAAAGGACGCAAAGGGAAAGGAAAAGGCGATCGGCTTGATGATCGATCAGGATAACAAAGAGATTGCGGTGCGCGGCTTCGAAACACCATCGCGAAAGTTCGAGATCCGTTCGCGCGAGCTCGCCGAAGTGGCGAAAAGCGTGGATATCGACGATGACGGCTGGCCCGTGTATGTCCCAATCCCCGCGCACCAAGATTTGCCCGACGATCGCTACGTGCTGACAACTTTCAAATGGAATGTGCACACTCAGGCGCGGACTGCCAGTCAAAAATATTTGACGGAAATCGTCCACGATAATCCGATCTGGATCAATGCGGAAACGGCTTGCAGGCTAAACGTCAAAACGGGCGACTGGATCGAGCTGACGACGTACCGTCCGCTCACCGGTCCGCGCGGCGATCGGGCATTTATTCCCGGCACAGGCGAGAAAGTCGGCTCCGAGCGCTTACGCGCGTTCGTGACCGAAGGAATTCATCCGCGCGTGCTGGCTGTGTCCAATAGTCTAGGCCATATCGTATCGGGCCGGGCGGCCACAGGCCGGAAAGGCCCGCGCGATGGCGAGTCGCCGATACCGAAGGCCGGTTATGGCCCGGAGCCACGATACGACGATCTTGGAACGGAGCTGTGGTGGGATGAACGCGCGGGAGGGCGGGGCAACGGATACAACATCAATGCGCTGTTTCCCATTAACCCGCAGCCGTTGATCGGAATGCAGGCGTGGTTCGATACAGTCTGCAGTATCCGCAAGGTTTGAGGTAAATGATTCGGCGCGCTTTGGCGCGTCGAGAATCGCCTAGCAGGCTGTTGAAACTGGGTAGGTGTTAAACGGGCTCTGAGGGTTGAGCGTTGTCACGCTGAACGAATAGTCGCCATGCGTT
>JAXDQB010000395.1:0-17197 GCA_034668065.1 Paraburkholderia sp. | reverse complement strand
AGGGCAACGTGCGTCTTCGAAATGTCGGCGACGAAAAGGCCTGGATCATACGGGAGAAACGGATCGCCGGGCGGCACGGAATGCGTACTGCGCTTTTGCGCCTTGCGCGCGAGGCTCGAAACCTGGCGCACGATGAATCGCACGCCGCCGTCCTCAACCGTCATGCTGATTGTTTCGATCGGGAAAAGCGCGCCGCATTCAAGCGCCTGTGTGGTCCGGCGCACAATGGCGGGCCAAAGCATGCCCGGCGAAAGAATTAGGGAGGACATAGGCGACGAGCGCAGGAAGTGGCTTGCAATGGCGATATTGTGGCGCAGGCAGGAGCGCACTCATTCATATCATCGGGGGCATGAGGGTGCCATCCGGGCAGTAAGCCCGGATTTCGCTTTTCAGGCACGGGCTTTGCGCTTTTGCTACGGTCTGTCTTCTTGGGAGCGCTTCGGCGGACGTCGAAACATGGCGGCTGAACTCAGTGAACGTTTGCATGTGATCGGACGCCGGCGCGCGGCGCTCCAGTCGATCTATCCGTGTGCACTCGTTTATCTCGATTCCGCTGTAGGCTCGAGTCCCAATAGTCGCAGCAAGGACCCATGTGCGTATGTACGCCAGGCGGTCTGCTTGAATAAGTCGCTGCTGCGTGCCCAGATGCCGAGTCTGAATGTTTACACGAATTCGCCGGAGGTTGTGCAATCGGCGCTTTCCGGCACACCTGAGCATCTGCGCCCGAGCGTCCATGCGCTGAAGGTCACAGGTCATGGCCTGCCGAGAAGCACGCCGTTCTATGCAGCGCATTTCAAGTTCGACTTGATGATGCAGGTGGCCCGAAGCCTGCCGAACGATTCCCTTTTTCTGCTGCTCGATACCGACATGGTTGCCATGAAGCCCCTTGATGCGGGGCTGGTTGCGCGATGTGCGGGGATTGGCATCGGTGCATTCGATATCTCAGACCAAGTCTTTCCGGCGTATGGCAGTGAACGCGTAATTGCCGATATCGAAACGGTGGCGGGGCGTGTGCTTCCCAATCCGAGATGGTATGGCGGCGAATTCCTGTTATGCACGCGCGAATTTCTGGCGCGTCTTATCGTGCGCGCGAAAATATGCTTCGAGCGGTACACCACCGAAATCAGCCATCTCCACCATCACGGTGACGAAGCGTTTATTTCGGCTGCCCTTTCATTGCTGGCGCAAGAGGGGCAGACGATCGTCGATGTGGGAGCGTATCAGGCGGTGGGGCGACACTGGCCCGGCAATACGCATCGAAATCTTTACTGGTTCAGCCGATGCGCATTCCTGCATTTGCCGGGCAGCAAATCCATCATCGAGCGAGAAGCGAGTTTCGACGAATTCGATCCCGCGCGCCTCTGGCGCAGTGTCTCGAACGAGCATCGAATGGGGCAACTGCGCTGGGCCATCAAATTGTTCTGGGCAGAGCGGTTCAAGCGCCGGCTCCAATCGCTGTGGAGCCGCATGCGGCGAAAAAAAGCGCGTGACGAACTCGATGCGGCGGAGCGCGACGCGTCAAGCAACGCCTGAAAGCGGTTCAGCCGCCTGAACCTGTCATCGTCGGCAGGAGAATGCGGTAGACGTGAATGAAGGTAGGGCGTGCGCGACCCCGCCCGCCTGTTCGATACGGCGTTGCATGTCTCGCGGCGCGAACAGCAGCATCGCCCGAACGCTCCCGCGAACGCAAAGGCGAACAGGCCGACCAGCAGCAGCAATTTAAGGCGTTGGGCGAATTATGGGGCGGCTCCTCCCTTTTTAAATGGCTGTGCGATTACACGCGAATCCTGATGATGCTTCGCATCGAAAAAACGCCGCTCACCATCAAGACAAGACGGCCATCACGCCAAGTACTTTAAGTCCGATCGGATCTTCCCAAAGTACCGCGAGGAACTCGATCAGGCTGAGTCAAACGTCTGACGCGCGCATAGGTGCCGGCGGACGCGATGGAAGGGGCATTCTCAATCGCCGGGCGTAAGGCCTTCATCGAGGCAGTCATGAAAGCTCAGCCGATCGTACTCGAACCGATCGGACATATCGAGGTGACGGCACCGGAGGCGGCGATCGGCGACATCGGCGATCTCTCGGTCAATCATCAGTCGCTGGGTGGATCCCATGACGAGCTGGCACAGCAGAGAACGCATCTAACTTAGCCACGATGACCGGGTATCTGCGGCACAGAACGAGCTGTTGCAATACGAGAAGTTATGGCGTCATGGCAGGAATGACGAGAGCCGTTGTGCATGGATCCCATAGTTCACATGCAAAGAACGGTTCCGAGAATTACACGGTCGCGCGTGCGTGGCGTGCTTCGACACGGCTAACGTTCCATACGGCTTTGGCGAGCTAAAAGTCGAACCCAAAAAAGCGTCCCGCCCAATGATCTACACGTTTAAAACAACGAAAACCCGGAAATTTTGACCGATTCGTGTATTTTCTTATGGAAATTTCCCAACCTTTCGTCTATCTTGCATTTCACCGCACCCGCTAGTGCAAGGGGCATTGCGAGCAAATGAATATGCACCGGGCAAAAATACGGGAATCGAATGCACACGCGTCGTCAAAAACCGGCGCGCTGCGTTCTCAGTTAGGTGTCCGAACAGTGTTATTCAGGCGTCCTGAGCATTTACGTCGGGACGAATTAGGCAGAGCCGCAGCAGACGGCTCGCCGGAAGGTGGTTTCGACAAAAAGCGGGGCGACCCAAGAGGGGCTTGGGTTTTACCCGAAGTTGATCGAAGTCAAACTTACATCGGTGCAACGCGTTTATATATGTCGCAAGGCATGCGTGCATCGATACCGGGGGTGGTACATGACTAATGCGTTAAATCCGCCGCGCGCGGAGCGCACCGTACTTTTCCTTTCATCTGTGCCCGACACGGCGAACGTGGAAAGCCTGGTCGCGGCAGGGTGGCAAGTTGTTCGCGCGAAGACGCTGCAACAGGCCGGCCGGCTCATCGAACACGGTGGCATCCATGTTGGAGTCGTCGCCGTGCCGGAAGACAGCAGCGAGCAGCAGTTGGCCGAAATCGAATCATTCATCTCCCATACGGATGCGACATGGGTGGCGCAGGTCCGACATGGGCAAGCCGAGCAGCCTGCTATTCGGCGCTTCATTCTCGACTACTGTTTTGATTTTGTGACGGTACCCTGCATTGACGGGCGGCTAGCGATCGTGCTCGGCCATGCGCACGGTTTGTCGCTCTTGCGCGAGAGCGTAGAGGTGACAGGCCCGGCACGTGGCTGCTGCACGATGATCGGCAACAGTGAGCCGATGCAGCGACTCTATCGCGGCGTGGAAAAATGCGCGCGCAATAATGCGCCCGTATTCATTGCCGGCGAATCGGGCACGGGCAAGGAGTTGACGGCGCATGCCATTCACGAGCAGTCGTCGCGCGCGGGCCAGGCGTTCGTCGCGATCAATTGCGCGGCGATTCCGGCCTCGCTCTTGCAATCAGAGCTCTTCGGGCACGAGCGCGGCGCGTTCACCGGTGCGCTTCAAAGAAAAATCGGCCGCATCGAAGCAGCCGCGGGCGGCACGCTCTTCCTGGACGAAATAGGCGATATGCCCCATGAATGTCAGGCGGTGCTGCTGCGCTTCCTGCAAGAGGGGACGATCGAGCGGCTTGGCGGGAATGGCGTGATCAAGGTTGACGCACGCATCGTATCGGCCACGCACGTGGATTTGCAGCAGGCGATCGCGGACGGCCGCTTTCGTACGGACCTTTACCATCGTCTCTGCGTGCTGCGTCTTGACGAGCCGCCCTTGCGCGAACGGGGTCATGACATCAAGTTGCTTGCCTATCATGGGCTGTCGCTACACAAGCGAGATGGCATGCGCAAGATTCGCGGCTTCTCGGGCGATGCAATCGCCGCCATGTTCAACTATTCCTGGCCCGGGAACGTTCGCGAACTCATCAACTGTGTGAGACGTGCGGTAGTGATGGCGGAAGGGCGCTTCATCACTGCTGCGGACCTAGGCCTGCCGGATTCCGAACCGAAGCAGGGCCGCACGCTGGCGGAGATTCGCAGTGAGGCGGAGCGCGCCGCTGTACGCGAGGCGCTCGCACGCCACGCATATAGCCTCTCGAGTGCAGCCATCGAACTCGGTGTCTCGCGCGCAACCTTATATCGCTTGCGGAACTCGATAGGGCTGCGTTCCGAAGTGCCGATGTTGCGGCAGCTCGACGTGGTCAGCACGACGGGCCACGGCCCCGCGGCTCCATCGAGGTCACAGGAGGTGGCCTGACCCTCCTCGCCAGGTCGGCGCAGGCCCCACGTTCGGTCGCATCGATTTTTTTCGGTGCGAGGCCGAGTAACGGTCCACCCACGAGGAGAGGTGCGTTCATGGCGCGCCCCATCGATTCCGGCATCATCTTCATTGCGCGCATTGCACTTGCCGTGCTCTTTCTATGGGGCGGTGCCGCGAAAGCGCTCGGCTACGCCGGTTTCGTAGGGTATCTGCACGCGAAGGGCGTACCGTTTGCCGAGATCGGTGCCCCTGTCGCGACCGCTGTGGAGGTGATCGGCGGCCTTTTGCTTGTCGTCGGTTTTTTGATCAGGCCGCTAGCCATGGTTATGGCGGTCTACACGGTTATGACGGCCGTGCTTGGGCACGACTTCTGGAACATGACCGATCCGACCTTGCAGCATGACATGTTGATTCACTTTTGGAAAAACGTCGGTATTTCCGGTGGCTTTCTGCTCTTGTTCGTGACAGGAGCCGGCGCGCTTAGCATTGATGCGGCCCGCGCGCCGAGGCGGCGTCTGTTGTAATGTCTCGTTGCGGTGCGTGAGCACGCAGCTTGCTTTTGTGTGGCAACGAACACTTCCGGTTATGACGGAGGACGTTGCGATGATCGAGAATTTCGAACAAATAATCAACGGCCAGGCTATGCGCTTTTGCGCCACCTTCGGCGAGGGGGAGTTTGCGCATCGCGTCATCATCAGTCGGGATGATTCGGCGGAAACACTTGTCGTGCTCGATGCAGCCGGACTCTTCGGCTCATTGAAGGCCAACATGGAAAGCCCCGAAACGTTGATTGCCGATGCGATTCGCAAAGTGCGCGATGAGGGCCTCATCGAGCGCGCGCTTGATACCGGCACGATTCAAAACGCGACCCTTTGAGTGCACTGTCTGCGTACCTTTAAGATGTGCGCATCTGCAGGTGACGCTTGCCTCCAAGTGCAATAGTTACGCGCTGCCGAATAACAACGTGCTCGCCTACACATAAAGAGGGTTCAAGTAACCTATGGCAGATTGCCCGGCTACTGTTTCCGCAACGAAGTGCTAGCTTTTGGCGGATGGATGCTGACGCAAGTGCAAACGGCGCCTTGACGGTTGCGGGCGGCTGACCCATATTGGGCCGGTTATCCCCCGATTGGAGTACCGGGCGCAATGTCTATGGCAGTAGGTCTGATTGCAATACCGCTTGCGCGATTCGCTAGCTCGCGGCTGCCGTGTAGATCGCTAAGGGAAAGCGATGCGCCGGTGGCCATGGATCGCTAGGAGGGACGGCGATGCGCAATCAATCCGAGACAAGCCCCCGTTATCCGTCGACGTGTGCGCGTTGCGGCGGGACGGTGGCAGAACCCGTTTCCTTCTGTCCTCATTGCGGCACTCACGCGCGGCTTGCGTTCGGCCGTGAGGTGCTGAGAGCGGCACCGGTGGACAAGGAGCCCGAATCGCCGCTCACGGATGCTTTCCTGGGGTCTCGGCCGACGCCACTTTTTGCGTCGCCTGGTTTCGACCATCATGCGAATATCCCTGCACGCACAGGCGGAAACAACCGGCAATGGGCCATCAAAGGAGGCACGGCTTTAGCGCTATTTGCGTTTGTCATACTGTACGGTTGTCTTGTGTTGTTGCATCGTCAAGATGATTCTTCAACGCAATTGCCGCAAGCGGCGTTACGTACATCCGGAGGCAGCGTGCATGCCCGAGCGGCACAGGCGGGAGAGCGACACGATGCCGATGTGCGCGATGGACTGAGCGCGGCGCCTACGCCTGCCACGTCGACTACCCCGATGCAGGCTGCACCGCCCGCACCTTTCCCATCCCCATCCCCAGCCATAGGGCGGCAATCGTATGCAGCGACTGCGCTTAGCACACCCGCTACCACATCGGCTCAGCCCGCCACGGTGGCTCAGTCCGCGCAGTCGGCGAATTCGATCACGCCAGCTCCCGCGACGGCTTCCAATGTGACGACATCCGGCCTCACCGAAATGCCGCCGGTCCCGCGTGGCGGTCCAGGACAATCCCCTCGTACGCGCACAGCAGTTGTTGCTCCGCCGCCTGGGCGAACTGGAGCGCAGCCGAGCATGTCAGTGCCCCGCTCGGAGCGCGCGGCGCACACACCGTCTGCGGCAATCCAGCCGGTGCCCGCGGAAACGCGCGGTGAAGGTCGACCGGCGTGGGCCGCGCGCCTTGTTGCGGCGGCACAGGACAGTCTTGCCAAAAACAATCTTGCGGCTACTCGCAGGGCCATTGCTGCGGTCCTCGCCGCACAGCCGGGTAACAGCGAGGCGTTCCTGCTGCAGCAGGATCTGCATTCGCGGGAAACGGCACGGGATGAGGCACTCGGTGCGGCACGCGTGTGCATCGCTCAGCAACAATGGAACTGTGCATGGCATCACGCAGGGAGGGCGTTGTCGATTGATTCGAGCAGTGTCGAAGCCAAAGCGCTCGTCGATCGTGCCATCGTCGAATCCGGTGCTGCGGCGCGGCCTCCCGGCCCGGGCCCGGACGGTCCCGACGTCCCCATGCTGACGCAGTAGGGCGAACCGCCGTTTGCCGTTGTGGGCTGCGGTGCCGTGCACCCATCGGCTGGCCCGCTCAAAACGAGCAAATCGCCGACGACGCCGCGCAGAGCAGCCTGCCGCTACGAGGTCATTCCGAATCAGACATGTCCAAGCCGTTTGGACAAATCCGCAACGAGGATCGCGAGCCGCGCTGGCTTTTCGTAGCAGGAAACATCAAGCCGACGAATGACATCGCTGATATCCGATTCGCTCGCCTTGCCTGTCAACAACTCCCCCGTCAGCAGAAAAACTGGGGCTTCGGGCTTACGCGAGCGGCGGATCGCTTCGATCGCCGCCGCCGCGGTCACGTCCCCGAATAACCAATCGGTGATGACCGCATCAAATGTTTGCTCACGCATTGCACCTTCGAAGGCGGCAAGGCTGTCGAGCACGATGGCGCGCAAGCCGCTTTGCTCGAGATAGTCGCGCAAGGCTTGCGCCGCGGGGCCGTCGCTATCGACGACAGCAACGATGGGCCGCCGGATCTCAGCTTGCTGCGGGTGGATCTCAATTTTGACGACTTCGCACGCGTCGGGCAGTGGCGTCCCTTCGCAGCGCGTGACGCGCCACTGGTTGCCTTGCAGATGCGCGACGAACTCCGGATGCTGGTGCGCATTGAGCGGATTGCCGATCCATGCAACGCAAGGCCATTCGGCCGTGCCGACGCAAAGCAGTGCATCGCGTGCGCTGGCATTGGCGAGTCCGGGGATAGCTGGCGGCATCCCGAACAGTTGTGCCGTCGGCTCGTCGAACGCTTCGGCGACCTTGCGGATCTGCGCGAGCGTCCACGGGCTGCTGCCTCGCAGCTTGCGGTGCCCTTGCGAAAAGCTCAATTCGAGAATGCGACAAAGCTCAGTCGTCTGCTGCCGCTTGGCGATGCCATGCCGGATCATCAATGCACGCACGCGCTCGGCGACGGCCAGTGAGTCAATAGAGGTTGCGTCGTTTGTCATGCTGCTGTGGACGCTTCGTCGTCAGATTGCAATAACGGAACAACCGCGGCTCTCCCGGTTGAAAGGCGGCCCACGGCGGCGAAATATGCGAAGGAGCGTGTCGTATTTTACCCGTGCAATGGCGGCTGGTTCTGCGTCAAATGTGTATCTGGCGGTTACTTTTGCAAGTGTTGGTGCGCCGATACATTCGTGTATCGGCGGGCGCAGCCGGGAGTCGCCATGCTTGGCTGTCAATGAGTGATGGAAAGAAAGAGATACGCGGCGAAAACCGACAGATGTACGGCGCCCTGCAGGATCGTCGTGCGGCCTGTCGCGAGCGTGAGTGTGCTGACGAGCAGCGTCAGAGCGAGCAGAACCGTCTCCATACCGCCGATGCCGAGCGTGAGCGGATGGCCTGTCCATACGAACACGGCGGCGACGGTAGGAATGGTGAGCCCGATGCTCGCAAGCGCCGAACCGAGTGCGAGGTTCAGGCTCGTCTGCAAACGATTGGCGTGTGCCGCGCGCGCGGCGGCCATACCTTCGGGCAACAGGACGAGCGCGGCAATCACAATGCCGACAACGGCCTCAGGCGCACCTGCCCCGAGCACGGCGCGTTCGACGGCAGGCGAGAGCCGTTTGGCGAGCAGAACGACCGCGACAAGGCAGGCGGCCAACGCGATCCCGCTGATGAGTGTAGTGCGCAGGCTTGGCGGAGCGGCATGAACGGATTCATCGCCGTTGGCATCATCGGCAAGAAAATAGTCGCGGTGCCGCACCGTCTGGATGAAGACAAAGACGCCGTACAGCACGAGCGAAGAGACGCCCGCGAACGCGAGCTGGGGCGTCGAGAGGACAGGCCCCGGCATGGCGCTCAGGTAATTAGGCATGACGAGCGTCAGAACGGAGAGTGCTGCCAGCACGGCAAGTGCGGCGTTAGCGCCGCGCACGCGAAAGTCCTGCTCGCCGTGGCGCAGGCCGCCCACCAGCAGGCATAGGCCAACGATGCCGTTGCAGACGATCATAACGGCGGCGAATACCGTATCGCGCGCTAGGCCGGCCTTCTCCGGGCCTGCCGACAGCATCACCGACACTATCAGCGCCACTTCGATGATCGTGACGGCCACAGCGAGCACGAGCGTGCCGAGCGGCTCCCCGACGCGGTGCGCAATTACTTCCGCATGGTGAACGGAAGCAAAGACTGCTGAGGCGAGTGCGAGCGCCACCACGATAAAGAAGAGCCCGTGTTTCCCGGCGTACGGCGACGCAACAAGCACCGCCCAGGCTGCGAGCGGCGTCCATAGCGTCCATCGGGGGAGCGAATCGCGCGGTCGATGCATCGTTTTTCATCCTTATTTGGGCAGGGTCGCGTCGCCGCTCGGGGGCGAGCGGCAGACGGCATGTTGTCACGCATGCAGAAAGATGCCAGATCGCCATGCGTCGACGCAAACATTCTTGGTTACGAACCTTGCCTCACAGGCGGATGACTCAAGCGGTTTCGACGGTTTGTTCGAACAATGCTTGACGCGTCGTATCACCCAACTCGATGGTGAGGGCTACGGCGTTTTCAATACCGATGCGCATCGGTGGCCCAAAGCGGCGTATTTCAACGTTCGCTTTTCGGAGCAGGCGCTCGACGGCGGTCGTGGTGACAGTGACATAGCTGGTGATCCCCATCCGGTCTGCGAACCTCACTGCTTCGCGCATTGCGTCAAGCGCGAGCGTCGCGAAGCCGTAGCCACTTTTTTCGGGCGAAACGATCGCAAATCTGCTCAATTCCCACACGTGCGGCGAAGCCGGCGCCTGCCGGCCGTGGAGCAGTTGCGCAAATGTGCCGCTCAGCATGTAGGGCGCGGTGGTCGGCATTAGACGCCAACAACCGCACAATCGGTCTTGCTCATCGTGGACCAGCATGTAGTGAGGCGAAAGCGCATCGTACCCGTCGATCTCCATGCCCGCGAGAATGGCAACCTCCCATCCCATTCGCCCGCCGAAAACCTGGGCACGCAATCGGTACATTTTTGCCAATGCGTCGAGATCAAAATTCTGTTTCCCACCGATTGTGATTTTTGCATTCATCTCGTTTCTCCATCGTGGTTGGCCTACCTGATGCGCATGAACCATATGCACATCACTTGCGATTTGTAACTGTCAAGCAAGATAGGTACAAATGGCCGTCGACACTTGGGATGATTCGCGTATCAATTCGAAACGAGGTGAAAATAAATGTCTACGATCGATGCTGGTTCTAACGGATCCGACGTGCAGGGTTTTGTTGTTGGCGAGAAATTGGAAATCGATAACGAGTTTATTCAGGCTTATCGTCGACGAGTCAAAGAGAGCCAAAAGGTTTTTTGGTCGAGGTTTGGGGTCACGCAATCGCGAGGCAGCCGCTTCGAGCTTGGGGCGAATATTCCCAAGCCTGTCATGCTCTTGCTGAGGCTTTATTTTTCCGAGCGGATCACCGACGACGACATTTCGAGCGTGTTGCAAAAGCGCGCGCCGGCCCACTGGCCGGCTTCGTTCAGTCGGGATCTATCAAACCCATTCGGGTCGCTTTGACGGCTGCAGCGCTTCTTGAACTGACGCCGAACTTGGTACGAATGTTCGCCATATGGAAGTTCACGGTGGCCTCGGAACAACCGAAGATCTTGGCGATTTCCCATGTCGATTTGCCTTGCGCAGTCCACTTCAGGCATTCTGATTCGCGCGGCGTCAGCTTTGGTACCAGCCTTTCCGTATGGCCGGTGAGGAAGCGCTGCCCGGTATCGAAGGTGACATCGCGCAGCAGTGTGAGCGTGGACAAGTGGCGTCGCACCTGCTTGGCAAGCTCACGCCGTGTTTGATTGCCGCAGACGAAGCAGAGCATGCCGGCTTCCTGTTTTGGACCATGGATCGGCAATGAGATCCCAGTGCACAAGCCATGACGGCGGGCCTCTTCATACATTGCTTTTTGGCTACGTTCCGTGAATGCCGACGACGACCACACTAGCGGCGCGGTTTGCCTCAAGCAGTGCCGGACAGTAGGATCGATGCGCGCGAATGCTTGCTCATCGTACGTCTGTCTCCAGTTCGACGCATAGGTGCTTCGGAGAAAGGCATCGGTAAAGCGCATGCCGGGCCGTGGGACGACGGCGAACAGCGTATGTTCGAAGCCGCAGCGGCGTCCCATGAGGCAGAGCGCGCGAAACCACGCCTTTTCGTCGGCAGCGCGCCATAAAGGCAACATCGGTTCGATAAATTGACGCTGCATAAGTCCTCGCAAGTCGAGATGTTGGCTGCTGAAAAGCCGGGCATCAATATATTATTCATAGTCGGCTTCTGCGAAATTTGTCTCGAAAAAGTTCAATAAAAAAGAATGGCAGGGAACCGTTGTCTATGGCGCTGCCGATGCCTTCGGTGAAGTGGGCGGTTGGCATCGTGCGAATGCAAAGCGTATATCAAAAAAACGATTTTGGAGTAGAACTTCGAGACGGGGAGGCGTGGGATCGTTTGCAAGCCGATATCTAATCCGTTTTTTGATATTTTTATGAAATTATTAGAACTTTTTTTCTTGAAATAAAACGATGTCACCGAGCAGGCGCGAACAGGGCGGGCGGTTTGTCCGCCGTCGCCCAGGCCGGTTCGGTTTAAATGCGAACGCCAGTAATGTATTGCTCGAGCTGTTGGATCGTGAATTGCTGTTCGGAGATGATCGTTTTCACCAGGTCGCCTATCGACACCATGCCTACCAGCCGATTGTCATGGATGACGGGAAGATGTCGCAGCCTGTGCTCCGTCATCAATGCCATACATTCTTCAACCGTATCGGTCGGTCGCACGTAGCGTACGTGAGGGGTCATGATCTCTCGCACCCGCGTCGTTTTCGATGAGCGGTCCATGAGGACGATCTTGCGGGCGTAGTCACGTTCGGTGATGATGCCGGCGATCTTGCTTTCCTGTCCTTCAGTGACGATCAGCGCGCCGATTTGATGTTGAGACATTATCTTGACCGCTTCGAACACGGGCGCGTCAGCGTCGATGGTCACAACAGGATGATCACGGGCAAGCCGCGGCTCAGACTTCGAGTTGAGGATTTGCGCAACGCTCGGCATGGTCTCGTCTCCGTCTCGTTATTTGATGGCGGTTCGGACGGCCTCCAGTGCGGATGCGGCGGGGCGCCGCCAACCAGTCTAATGCAGTATAGGCTCTTGAGCCGGGCGGTGCATGGGGAGGTAGGGCCTATATTCTGGCTAATAGCGGTACACTCCGGTCTACGCGCCGCCGTCCGGCGCGCGGAGATACCGCTTCCACCCTACGAGATTATGCCCACGCATTTTCCATCGTCGTCGGCCTGCGGCGACCGCCCAGAACAGTGCGTTACGCTCGTCGCCACAGCGGCGCTTCCCACTCGGTACGGGATGTTCACATCGCACGCATTTCGCGTGGCAGTTGGCGAAGCCGAACACCTCGCCCTCGTGATGGGCGACGTGAGCAATCAGACTTCCGTACTGACCCGCCTCCACTCCGAGTGCCTCACGGGCGATGTCCTGGGTTCGTACCGTTGCGATTGCGGCGAGCAGCTTGATCTCGCCCTGCGCCATATTGCCGCGCAAGGGTGCGGCGTACTTCTCTATTTGCGTGGACACGAGGGGCGCGGCATTGGCCTGTCCAACAAGATTCGCGCCTACGCACTGCAGGAGAAAGGCCTCGACACGGTCGAAGCGAACCTGGAGCTAGGCTTGCCCGATGATGCGCGGGAGTATGACTCTGCAGCCGCAATCCTTCGAGTGCTCAAGGTGACATCGGTCAGGCTGATGAGCAACAATCCGAAGAAGTTCGACACACTCGCAAAGCATGGCATCCCGGTCTGCGAGCGCGTGGCCCTGGCGATCCCGGCACGCGACGAAAACGAGCGCTACATCCGTACGAAGCAGGCCAAGTTTGGGCACTACTTCGAGGAAAATGAATGACCCTGCGGTGGAGATGTAGATGAAGCGGAGTGCTGGCGGCCATTTCTGAGTACTTTGTCGCCGCGCACATCGAGCAGTTCGTGACGCAGACTTATACCGAAGAGGCGTTTCACTTCTAGCGAGATCCGCGTGCAAACCTCGTTCGTGGCGCGTTCCACGGACGGGCTGCCCCACCGGAAGCTGAACGCTACTTTCACTGCTGCGCCCACCCGATGCCGGTGGATATCGTGCAAATCCGCCGGGCATGGCGCCGCCCGTGCATGCGCTGCAATTTCCGCGAAGTGATACTCGAGCCACTCCGAGAAAAAGAGCGCATCGTTATTGTCCAGCAGCTTGAAAATTACCTCACAGCCCATGTCGGCGTACATGCATTCGGACTGGAGTACGGCATTCAGGCGCTGGAAATTCTTGGTTTGGGATCGGTTCGAGACACTGCTTGGCGCCCGCGGCCGACGGACCTCGGCCGGCTCGAGCTCCCTCGGCACGCGTCCGACGAATTCCGAGCCGCCCGGCATCTCGGGATAAAGGTGCCGACAAGCGCGCAGCGCCAGCCAGAACGACAGGCCGTCGTCCGCGCGCGATGGCTGCATCGTCAATTCGAAGTTGTTTCCACTCAGTCGAGTCAGCGTGCGGGTGACGAGCCGTAGCTCGCATAATGTCTCGCCCCCGAACAGTACCCGTGCCGGACGTGGCAGCCAGAGCGGCGGCACACCGGCATCGTCATTGACGCGTGCAGTGAGCCCGTTGCGATCAAGTCGAACAACCGGCATCCGCTGCGACGTGTCCGAATCCAAATCCGCATCCGAATACGCGACGGCGATACGCGCGCGCACGGCAAAGCTGAAGTCCGGGGCTGCAGCGCTCGAGGAAAAAAGGGCTTGCACAATGAATCTCCTTCGATAGGGCGCCTTGCAGCACCTTTTTCAATGCGTGACCGACATATTCAGCTGGATTGGGCGCGCAATCTCAGTCCGAGGTGGTCGAGCCGTCGCGTACCGTCACCACGTGTCTGGCAACATTTAGGTTGCTTGTCGGCCTCGATTTCGATGGGCCCGCAAAGTAGTGCCTCGATGACAGCGGCTGCTTGAGTCTTGGCTAGCAGCCGCCAGACGAACTCGAACGCCGTTGCGTTGCTTGGCATGCCGTGGCGCATGCCGCTGCCGCGCGCGAAGTGAGCTTGCTTTTCTTCGACGAATGTAACAATGGAAGCCGGTTCCATACGAAGCGCTGCAATCAGTTTCGGCCGCTGCAGCAGCGTCTCGATCAGCGGAGCGATGAACGACACGCTCGCCTCGCTCCCGACAAGCAGCAACTGCATCGCGGCGAAGACTGCTTCATCCTCTATCGGGCCGAGCGCAGGCGCCCATCCCGTTTCGAGGGCGGCAAAGAGGTTGGGAACAGCATGCGTATAACGCGGGTAACGGTAGGTGTCCGTGAACATCCGGCGCAATTCGTCGAGCGCGGAAACGACGCCGGCCAGGCGCCTCGGGGAAAGCTCGCCGAGATCGGACAGCACGCCAAGCGCGCGACTCGAGTGGTGCAAGCGGCGGCGTTGCTGATCGGCAAGCCCCATCCACGCCGCCAATACATCCGGCCAAAGCGGCTCGGAGATTTCCTGAATCAGGTCGAAATTCGATCGGCCGCGCAGCGCGACCAGTTCAAGCCTCGCGCGGACGATCGCCTGCGCGTGCGCACCGAGACGTGCCAGGGTGTTGGGCGGCATCGACTCGACAAGCCACGTGTGCAGCATTGCGTAAGTCGGATGCTGCCGCGCCGCGATGAGGCGGGCGGCGGTAGCCACAGGCCGAGGTGGAAGGTCGACACCCCATGCCACAGCGAGGGTTATGAGTGAAGCGGCAACGTCGTTCACACCTGCCAAAGACGATCTCGCACCGAGCCCGCACGCGGTAACGGTTGCGCGAAGCGAAGGCGCCCTATCCGGCGACGTAACCGTGCGCGTCATGGACGAGTTCTTTCATTGCGAACAGCGTAGCCACGACTATCAATTGCCGCTGATTGCGAGTGCCGGATCGAGGCCCAACGCCGTGAGCGTCTGGCTGTCGATGTCGATCCAGCATGCAACGACCATGCGGCCGTCGATCCGCTGAGCAGGTCCGGCGCGGTGAGCATGAATGCCGATGCGACGGAAAAGGCGCTCCATACTGAGGAAGGTCACACCAATCAGTTGCCTGGCCCCCAGCTTGGCCGCACATTCCACAACCGAGGCGAGCATGGGCCGCACAGCCCATGAAGGGCTTTCGTCGTCGAGCGTGCCGGGGTTCGCGGCGAAACGAGACAGTTCCCAGACGTCGCATGCTTCGGGCGCCGGCATATCGGGCGCCAGAAGAAACGGAAACACCTCCCGTAGTAAATAGGGCTTGACCGTGGGGAGAAGTCGAGCACAGCCACAAATCTCACCTGACTCGTCGCGCGCTACAACGTATATAGTGTCCGGCCGATCGTACTGGTCGCGCTCGTAGCGGCTACCGGCACACGGCAAGTCCCAGCCGAGCTGCTCGACAAACACTTGATGCCTATACTGCGCCAGCGCGGCATCGAGGTCATCGGGTAGGCGCCCGTCGCCGTGAATCGAAGTCAGCATGAAGTCCTCGCATTTGCTTTTTTCTGATGAGTGCATTACAACTCGCACCCCGAGGAGCGGTAACTGTTAACGTTGACAGGGCTTTGGGCGGCGATTCAATCCCGCGCAAGGAGCCGGCGATTGGCCTGCGCCGTACGTGACGAGATATTGAGATTGAAGTTGGCCGTTAATTTGCTTATAAATGAGTCCTGCTGGAGGAAAAAGGGAATACGTTGAGGCTGGCGGGAGTCTTTTAATTTATTGCAGCGTGCGGCCCCGGATGTTCGGCCACGCGAAAGGGACAATTGCGTGCGCAACAGTGTTCGGCCAATTCAACCCGGCGAGCCGGCGGAGCAGCAGTTGAGCTGTGTGCGTCATCCCCATATCTATGCCGTGTTGATCGACGCACATGACATTGCTTCGTACGTCGTTCGAGGCGATGAGCAGCACGCCCGAAGCTCGGTCCAGATACCAGTCCCAGCCGACGGACACGTGGGCGGCGCCTGGTCGCTGCGTTCGTTGCCATTCGGTATACCCGGCGTTGACCGCGTCGATGTCCTCTGCGCGCAATTCCTCCAGCAAGCCTTCGTCGAGACCCGAATCGATGTGAACGAGTTGCAGATGGCCGAGCGCCTGTTCGGGAAGGCGAACGTAGCCGTCGCGAGAAGGGGTGTCGAAGGTAGCGAATGAAGGTCTCATGCGCGGACTGTAGCAGTCTGACTCGCTCGTGAGACCTGCTAACTATGACAGCCCTGTATTGAATGATTGTTGTGCGGGGGATGATATGGAGCCGTTGCGCTCGATCGACAGCTACCAGCAGTTGCGCGAGGCCAAGGATGAGCGGCAACTCTTCGAGAGAATTGCCGGGATCGCTAAAAAATTAGGGTTCGAGTATTGCTGCTATGGAATCCGGGTGCCGTTGCCGGTGTCCGATCCTGCCGTGGCGATTTTCGACACTTATCCAGAAGGGTGGATGAAGCACTATCAGGACCAAAAATTCATCGATGTGGACCCGACCGTTCGGGAGGGCATGAGCAACACGGGGCTCATTGTCTGGCCCGAGGCGACCGCGAACGCGCCGCGCCTGTGGGCTGATGCACGCGAATTCGGCCTGCGTGTGGGTGTCGCCCATTCGAGCTGGGCCGCACGCGGAGTCTTTGGACTACTGACATTGGCGCGCTCGGGCGAGCGGCTGACGGATGCCGAGCACGATATGCTGGCATTTCAGGCAAGCTGGCTCGCTAATCTCTCCCACGCGCTAATGAGCGAGTTTCTTGTGCAGAAGCTGGCGCCAGAATCGCGCGTGGAGTTGACCCCGCGCGAATGCGAGGTGCTTTGCTGGACAGGCGAGGGCAAGACAGCCAGCGAAATCGGGCGGATTCTTGCAATCTCCGAACGCACGGTGAACTTTCATGTTAACAACGTGCTGCTGAAGTTGAACGCGACCAACAAGGTACAGGCCGTCGTCAAGGCTATCGCAATGGGTTTGCTCGCCTCCGTCTGACGAATACGGTGTGCGAATGCAGGGAAGGTGGGGCCGATTGGGGGATTGGGCCGATTGGGCCTTCGAGTGCATGCGGCCCGTCGAATCACCCGAGACCGAGCCCGCGCAGAACGGCGCTGCCATGCGGTGTCAGCTGAAAGTGCGGGGCGGGGGTACCGGCACTGACCTGTTCGATGAGCCCGTCTTCCTGAAGTAGCGGGATCTCAGGTTTAGCGGAAACCTCAATGGGCGAATGCAGCAACAGCAAAAGCGTGGCGAGTTCATGGTGGCCGAGAATGCGCGGCAACATCGTGAGCGGCTTTTGCGCGTTCGTCGACACGGTCTCTTTTTTTCCGATCGTCATGGGGCAGGGCTCCATCTCAAAAAATAAGCCCGACCGATGGTGCGAAAGTTGGCTTAAGCAATTCTTAAAACGGCGGCATCGTTTGC
>JAXDQB010000394.1:0-5112 GCA_034668065.1 Paraburkholderia sp. | reverse complement strand
CTCGTGGATTGCCTCTCAGTTGTCCGCTAGATGTCCCTCAGTTGTCCCTTATTGCGGCTAATGGATTGCTTACGTGCCGCCTGCGTGTCGCTCAAGTGCCCCTAAAAGCGCGGCAATTCCGGGTGAGGCAACAAACCGCCGCGCACGTGCATCTTGCCGTACTCGGCGCAGCGGGCGCGGGTGGGGATGCCCTTGGTGGGATTGAGCAGTTCCGCCGGATCGAAAGCGCGCTTGACGGCGAAGAACGCGTCGCGCTCGGCGGGCGAGAACTGCACGCACATCGAGTTGATCTTTTCGATGCCGACGCCATGCTCGCCCGTCACCGTGCCGCCGAACTCGACACAGGTCTCGAGGATGTCGGCGCCAAAAGCCTCGGCACGGTGAAGCTGGTCGGGATCGTTGCCGTCGAAGAGGATAAGCGGGTGCATGTTGCCGTCGCCGGCATGGAACACGTTGATACAGCGCAGGCCGTACTTGGTCTCCATCGTCTCGATGCGCGCGAGCAGTGGGCCGATGCTGCGTCGTGGCACCGTGCCGTCCATGCAGTAATAGTCGGGTGCGAGCCGGCCCGCAGCCGGAAATGCGTTCTTGCGTCCCGACCAGAATTTGAGCCGCTCGGCCTCGGTGCGCGAGATTTGCAGGCGCGTTGCACCGTGCTCGCGCAGCACCGCCGTCATGCGCGCGATCTCCTCCGTCACTTCCTCGGGGGTGCCGTCCGATTCGCATAACAGGATTGCAGCCGCGCCGAGATCGTAGCCCGCGCCGACGAATGCCTCGACGGCGCGCGTTGCCGCCTTGTCCATCATTTCGAGGCCTGCCGGGATGATGCCTGACGCAATGAGGGCCGCGACGGCGTCGCCTCCTTTCACGACATCGTCGAAGCTCGCCATGACGACTTGGGCGGTGGGCGGCTTGGGGATCAGCTTGACGGTGACCTCGGTCACAATAGCGAACATCCCTTCGCTGCCGATCATCACCGCGAGCAGATCGAGCCCGGGTGCGTCGGGGGCAAGCGAGCCGAATTCGACGATCTCGCCTTCCATGGTCACGGCGCGCACGCGCAGGACGTTGTGCACGGTCAGGCCGTACTTCAGGCAGTGCACCCCACCCGAGTTCTCGGAGACATTGCCGCCGATCGTGCAGGCGATCTGCGAAGACGGATCCGGCGCGTAATAGAGCCCGTACGGCGCGGCGGCCTCCGAGACGGCGAGATTGCGCACGCCGGGCTGCACGGTGGCCGTGCGCGCGTAAGAATCCACATCGATTATTTTCGTGAAGCGCGAGAGCGAGAGGACAATGCCGTGTCCGATCGGCGTGGCGCCCCCTGAAAGCCCCGTACCGGCCCCGCGCGGGACGATCGGCACGCCAAGACGGCGGCAGATCTGCACGACGCGCACCACCTGTGCCTCGGTCTGCGGCAGCGCGACGGCTAGCGGCAATTGCCGGTAGACGCTCAGGCCGTCGCATTCGTACGGCGCCGTATCTTCATCGCGATGAAGAAGGCATTGGGGGGGCAGCGTGGCCATGAGCGCTTGAACGACTTCGCGCTGGCGCTCGGCGCGCGATCGTGCGTTGATTTGCGCGTTGATTTGCGCGCGCATCGTCTCGTCATCGTGAGCAACCGCTTCCATATCGGCCTCCTCGTATCCGCTTTATGCGGTGTGCGCGGTCTCCGCGCTATAGGAAAACATTTTGCCCGGGTTCATGAGATTGTGAGGATCGAGCGCGTGCTTCAGTGCACGCATGACGTCGACGGCGTCAGTGCCGTGCTCCGCGAGCAGGAACTCCATTTTGTGCAGGCCGATGCCATGCTCGCCCGTGCAGGTGCCGCCCATGCCCAGCGCTCGCTCGACGATGCGCCGGTTCAGTTGCTCTGCTTCGGCGAGCTCTTCGGGCTTGGCCGGGTCGATCAGGATCGCCACGTGGAAGTTGCCGTCGCCGACGTGGCCGACGATGGGGCAGGGCAGGGACGACGCGCGCAGGTCGTGCTCGGTTTCTACAACGCATTGCGCGAGCCGTGAAATCGGCACGCAGACGTCGGTCGTGACGGAACGGCAGCCGGGCTTCAGCTGGAGCATCGCGAAGAAGGCGTTGTGGCGCGCATTCCACAGACGGCTGCGCTCCTCGGGCCGTGTGGCCCAGGCAAAACCGCTGCCGCCGTGCTCGGATGCGATCTCCTGCACGCGTTCGGCTTGTTCCTTGACGCTCGCGTCGGTGCCGTGGAACTCGAAGAAAAGCGTCGACGATTCGGCGAGTGTCAGGTTCGAGTGGCGGTTGATTGCCCGGATCGCGAGCGCATCCACGAATTCGGCGCGTGCGATGGGCACGCCGAGCTGAATCGTTTCGATGACGGTGCGCACGGCTTCGCCCATCGTCGGAAATGCGCAGACCGCGGCGGAGACGGCTTCGGGTTGCGGATAAAGGCGCACCGTTACCTCGGTGATGACGCCGAGCGTGCCTTCGGAGCCCACGAAAAGCCGCGTGAGATCGTAGCCGGCCGACGATTTGCGTGCGCGCGTGCCCGTTTTCACGATGCGGCCGTCGGCCAGCACGACGGTCAGGCCGAGCACGTTCTCGCGCATCGTCCCATAGCGCACGGCGTTGGTGCCTGAGGCGCGCGTCGCCGACATGCCGCCGAGGCTCGCGTCTGCGCCTGGGTCGATCGGGAAGAAGAGGCCCGTGTCGCGCAGGGCCTCGTTGAGCGCTTTGCGCGAGACGCCCGCTTCGACGGTGGCCGTGAGGTCATCGGCTTCGATAGACAGCACGCGGTGCATGTTCGACAGGTCGATCGATACGCCCCCCACAACCGCGAGCAGTTGCCCCTCGAGCGACGACCCGTTGCCATACGGAATGATCGGCACGCCATAGCGGCCGCAGAGTTCGACGGCGGTGCGCACATCGTCCGTGCTTTGTGCGAAGACGACGGCGTCGGGCAGTTGCGGATCGAACGGCGACTCGTCGCGGCCGTGGTGCGCGCGCACGGCTTGCGCGGTCGACGCCCGCTCGCCGAAGGCATCTTTGAGCGCTGCGAGCAGATCGGCGGGGAAGGGGCGGCGGGGGCGGATGACCGCCGGTGGCGCGGGGTGGTTCACGAGAATGTCTCCTGGCGCGTGCGTGCGGGCCAAGGGAGCGGCGCGCTCGCGCGTATTCGTGGTCATATTGATGGAGCGCAATTGCCGCCCGATGCAATTGGGCAACCGCTTCATTCTACCCCGAACGATGCCGGGCAAAACGTAGGCGAAGCCGCCGTGCATACTTGGTGGGTGCTGGGGGCGTCGGGGAATTCGTGCCGACCCAGGCGCGGCTTGCGTGGCTGAGCTCCTATAATTGGGCGTTTGGCTTTTGACGCCGTGGCGGCGCGCAACGGCGGGATTCCGCGACTTTCCAGGGCTTTTTACTAGCAGGTTCGGGAGCTTTTTTTGAAGACCTGCCGCATGACGATGACAATTGAGAGGTCATTTCCGGAATCCGGCAAGCTGTGAGCTTCAAACGCCCGACGACGTCCGCGAGGCCTTCACCGCGATCCAGCATGATTTCTTCGATCTGTGCGGCGAGCTATGCGTCCGCATAAGGGCGTTCGTTCGGCGCAGAAGTCAGCCGCGTGAACGCTTTGAGCGGCGAACGTCAAGGCAATGGCTGCTCAATGTTGATTTCGACACGGCGATTTTGTGCGCGGCCCTGTGCGGTGCGGTTGTCGCCGAGCGGGTTGGCGTCGCCCTTGCCGATTGCCTCAAGGTGGCTTGCGGGCACGCCTGCGGCCTGCAGCATCTGAAGGACCCGAGTGGCGCGCTCGGCCGAGAGGGACTCGTTCGAGGCGAACCGGCCGCTGCGGATTGGCGCGCTGTCGGTATATCCGAGCACGGTAACCTTGCCTGGCACCTTTGCGATTTCGTGGGCGATCTTCGCAATCAGCGGGGCCATCGCGTGCTTCACTTCCGCGCCGCCCGGCGGGAACATCGCGTCGCCCCGGAAGGTGACCGTGCTGTGACGGGCATCGTCAATGACGCTGACCGTGCCGGCCGCGATCTCGTTTTTCAACAGCGCCTTCAGGTGCAGGGGTTTCGCGCGGACGGGCTTCACTTGTAGGGCCGCCGGGGTGGTCGGTGGCCTTATGCGTCCAATGTCAGCGATCTGTTCTTGCACCCCGGCGCCGCGGCGCATCAGGTCGTATTTGGAATAGCCGAACATGACGAGCAGGACGACAGACAGGACGACGACCGTGATCCAGACGGGAAACTCGTAGTACGTGGTGCGCTTGGCTTGCACTTTGGGGGGGAGCCCGTGTGGAGAAAGGGCAATCGGCACCGAGGGGCGCCGCGACGTGATCTCGTCGTAGAGCCGCTGACGCACCGCATCGTGCTTGCGCCTGCCATTGGTTGCGTACCGGTAGCGGCCCTCGAAGCCGAGGCTCAGGACGCGGTAGATCACGTGGAGCAGATCCAGGTGCTCCTGTGGCTCCGTCATGAGGCGGCCGATTAGCAGGTACACCTTGTCGCCGCCCTGACGGTCTTCATGGAAGGTGGTTGCGAGGCCGTTGGTGCTCCATTCCAGCCCGCTGTCGCCACCATTGCCCCAGGCGGTTTGCATTGCCGCTTCGTCGAGGGCTGTGCATAAGCAGTAGCGTGCGCCGATCATGTGATCGCGACGGATGTTGGCCCGCTCGCATAGCTTTTCGAATATGTGCAGTTCCTCTTCCAGCAGGAAGCGCAACGTCGCGATGTCCTGTTTCGACGTTAGCGTTTCCGGCATGTCGGCCTGCGCGCGAAGCAAGACACGGGCGGCTTCGAGAAGCGGGTTCCTGGCGGTGAGAACGGCGGCCAGGCGCTCGCTAAAGGGCTCTGGCGGCGGTATTTTCCTGGGCGTCGCTCCCGCATTCTTTGCGTCGGTAACAGCCGCCTTCACACTGTTTTCCGGCGATTCCCGCCCGGACGAATTCTGCGAATCAATGGGCGGCTCTGCGGCATGCAACTCGCTTATTTCTGCCATACGATTAGTCTCCAATGGTGGCGGTTCGACTACCGATCAACGTGCAGCCGCATTCGGTGCGGTGCCCATGCAGCGCCACGCGCTTCTCGCCGATAGTGAAAGTCGGGTGCGCCTCAATGAGCTTGT
>JAXDQB010000393.1:0-5724 GCA_034668065.1 Paraburkholderia sp. | reverse complement strand
GCTCATGGTGTTCCTTCGCAATGTCAAATGATGCGGCCGCCCGCCTCACGGACCGCCCGGTGCAGCTTTATGCGCAGTTGCTTGACGCCCGTGCGCGGCGCAGTGCCTGTCCGTCCTCGCCGAGGTCCCAGAAAAGCCCCGCCATCATGCGTAGCCCCTCGCGCACAACCGATGCGAGCGCATGCTCGTTCGGCGCATGCTGCGAACAACCCGGATAGGAATGCGGCACCCAGATGGTCGGCAACTCGAGCGCCTGCGCGAACGCGTCGTTCGGCAACGCGCCACCGAGATTCGGCAACAGCGCCGGCGTCTTGCCGGTGGTCCGCTCGATCGAGCCGAGCGCCCACGTAACCCAGGGATCGTCCGGATCGACGCGCGTCGCAGACATGGCGCCCTCGACTTCGATTTCGATCGCATGAAAACCACGATCGTCGAGATGACGGCGCACTACGCGCTCAAGGTTTTCCCAATCGGTGCCGACGACGAAACGCAATTGCATGCACGCGAAGGCGACGGGCGGAATGGCATTGACCGGCTTCTCCGGATTGCCGGTTTTGAAAGCGAGCACTTCGAGATTGTTCCAGCCGAATACGCGCTCTGCCGGCGTCAAACCGGGCTCGCCGTAATCGATGTCGATCGACGGCTCCCCTGGATTGCCGCCGACCACGATGCCGGCGAGCGCGCGGCGCACCGAGTCCGACAGCGGCGGCGGACGTAGCCCGTCGACAAGAATTCGGCCGTGCGCATCGACCATTGAGGCGATCGCACTGGCAAGCACCACGCCGGGGTTACGCAAGAGGCCGCCCCAGTTGCCCGAGTGATGGCCGCCGTCGCGCAATTTCAGCGCGAGGCGAAAATTGATCAGCCCGCGCGATCCGAGAAAAACCGTGGGACGCTCAGCCGAGAGCCGCGGGCCATCGGAAGCAATCAGCAGGTCCGCGCGTAGCGCGTCGCGTTCTTGCTCGCAGAAAGCATACAGGCCCGGCGATCCGATTTCCTCGCCGGTCTCGATCAGCAGCTTCACGTTGAAGCCGAGTTTGCCGCCGCGCGCGTCGAGCACTGCGCGCAATGCGGCCAGATTGATGCTGTGCTGGCCTTTATTGTCAGCCGTGCCGCGCCCATACCAGCGTTCGCCGTCCACGCTCACTCGCCACGGCGAGAGGCCCGCGCGCCACTGATCGTCGTAGCCGCGCACGACGTCCCCGTGCCCGTAGATCAACACCGTGGGCAACGCTTCGTCCTCTTGCCGCGTCGCGATCAAAAGGGGGCCCGCGCTCGCCACAGGGTTGTCAAACACCTGCGATGCGAAGCCGAGCGCAGCGAGCACAGGCGCCATCTCGCTTTCCAGATACGCACGCAAGCGCGGCTCGCTGTCCGGCTCCTGGCTGTCGGTGCGCAGTGCAACGCGGCGGTCGAGATCGGTGAGAAATGCACCCGATTCGAAGTGGGCGGATACGTGCTCGATGGCGAGTTCGCGCGTCAACTGTCGCTCCTAGGCATGTCGTGTTTGTGTTTGCAGCGCGGTGGATGTTATCGACGCCAAATTTGCTGACAATCATCGTATTTTCAAAGTATCGTTGCCTTTTTGGCAAAGCCGGATTCGCTGCAGTGAATAACGTTGCGCTGACGTATTTTCTCGAAGTCGCGCGTGCCGGCTCGTTGAGCAAGGCATCGGAGCGTCTTTTTGTCGCAGTGTCGGCACTCAGCCGTCAAATCGCGAAGCTTGAAAGCGAGCTAGGCACGCCGCTTTTCGAACGCCGGCCGCGCGGCATGGTGCTGAGCGAGGCCGGACGATTGCTTGCGGCACATGCGCAACGCAGCGCGCTGGAGACCGAGCGCATCTGCGAGGAGATTCGCGGTCTGCGCGCGGAGGGCCGAACCACGCTGCGCATCGCAAGCTCCGAAGGAGTCGCATTCGACTTCATCCCCGCTCTCTTTGCGCAATTTCGGCACTCGTATCCGCAAGCGCATTTGCATCTTGAGGTGACCGCGCCTGCCATCGCGACGCAGCGGGTGCGCGAGGGCGCTGCCGACATTGCGGTGTGCTTCAGTATCAACCCGGAAAGAGACATCACCGTGCATCACGCTCAACGCGCGCCCGTGTTCGCACTGGTGCGTGCGGGCCACCCGCTCGCGGCACGCGAATCGATTTCCCTTCACGACATGCTGTCCTACCCGGTTGCACTCCCCGAGCAGGGTACGACGCTACGCCAACTGTTCGATCTTTGTTGCAGCGTGCATGGCGTATTGATCGAGCCAGTGCTCACCAGCAATTACCATCCGGCCGAGTACAGCTTCATTCTGAACAGCGACGCCGTGATGCTGACCGGACACCTCACCGTGCGTGCCCGGCTCGAGCACGACCGTATCGCCGCCGTGCCGATTTCTCATCCGGAAGTGCACCACCGCACGTTGCAGGTTCAGACGATGGCGGGTCGCACATTACCTGCTGCCATTGCCGACTTTGCCACATTGTTGGTGGACGCAATCAGCGAGCAGGATTAGCTCCGTGCGGGAATAAGCCACTTTCTTTCGTAGTACTTACATTCCGTCAGAATCTGAGGAATAGCCAGCAAAAATTGCGGCAATACGTCACAATCGCGCCTCTTGGCAACAACGAGCGGATCAAAGTGAACGAAAAGAATGAACGACGCATGCCATCGTTCATTTCAATCGCGCGCATCGCCAACGTAGCGATGCGCAGTGAAGCATTGACGAGGAGACACATGAATTCACGAGTAGTCAATGAAATATTTTCGAAAATTCTTATTCGCAGCATTGTTGATCACGTTTGCCGCGCGGGCCATCTCGGTCGAGAGCCACGCTGATAGCGAGAACACGCTCCACACCGACTTGGCATTGCCGTATCTGCTGCACGCTCCGCCCAAGGGCGACGCCGGGGCGCCGCTCATCGTGCTCATGCACGGGATGGGCAGCAACGAGCGAGACCTTTACTCTTTCGTCGACGCGCTTCCCTCACGCTATGCGGTCGTATCCGCCCGCGGCCCGTACCGATTGGGCGACGACAGGTACGAATGGTTCGATGGCACCAAGGTCAAAGGAAAGCTTGACGGCAATTCGCAGATGCTGGCCGCGTCTAGGGCTCGCATTAAGCAATTCGTGGCACAGTTGGTGAAACGATACGGCTTCGACTCGCAACAGGTGTACTTGGTCGGCTTCAGCCAAGGTGCCATCATGAGCTACGAGGTTGCCCTGACCGATCCCGGCGCCATTCGCGGCATCGGCGTGATGAGCGGTGCCATGTTCGATTCACTTTCGCCGTTGCTCAGACCATCGTTTGCGCTGTCACACCTGCATGTCTTTGTTTCCCACGGCGACGCGGACGAAACGATTCCGATAGCTTACGCGGCGGCGGCCCACGAACGATTGCGTCAATTGGGTATCAAGCCGGAGTACCACGTTTACCCCGGAATGCGGCATGAAATCAGCGAAGCGCCGTTGCACGATCTGATTTCCTGGTTGCAGCAGCAACCTTGATTGATCGAGCGGGATTGTTTCAGCCTCGGGAAGTTCATTTTCAGAAAACTCATTTCACTCGATCGACCATCCGGCGAGGTTTGGTCTACGTACGCTCACGTCCGCGGATCATGGGCTGACCGTGGCCACTTGCGCACCGAGAGATTACGTTCGAGTGAGCCGTTCTAAATGGAGATTTGACATGAAAGAAGACGATGCATTGCTCACGCGTCGCGGTTTCATCAGGGGTTCAATAGGTGCCGCGTCATCGGCATTGTTGCTGAACGCCGTGCCTTCGCTTTCGGTTCCGGAAGTGGCGGCAGCTGAGGCAGCGACTGCCCCCCCCTATGAGCCGACTTACTTCAACCCGCAGGAGTGGGCATTTGTTCAGTCAGCAGTGGACAGGCTCATTCCATCCAATGAGGATGGCCCCGGCGCATTGGATCTGCACGTTCACGAATTCATCGATCGCCAGATGGAAACGGACTACGGACACGGCGCACGCTGGTACCTTCAGGCGCCGTTCCACCCCGACGCGGATTTCACACTCGGCTACCAAATGAAGTTCACGCCTCGCGAGATGTACCGCGTTGCCATCGCCGAACTCAACACCTGGTGCAGCCAGCAGCACGGCAAGGTCTTCGCCGAGCTGGATGCGCACACGCAGGATCAAATACTAAGCCTCATGCAAAAAGGCGAAATCGCGCTGCCCAGCATGAAGACAAAAGAGTTCTTTATTCAACTGCTGGCCAATACGAAAGAAGGGTACTTCGCAGACCCAATGTACGGCGGTAATCGCGGCATGGGTGGCTGGAAGATGATCGGTTTTCCGGGCGCACGGGCTGACTACAAAGACTGGGTCACGCAATACGGCAAGGTCTATCCGCTAGGCCCTGTGTCTATTAAAGGTGAAAAGAGCTGAACCATGGCAAAGACAATGAAGGCGGCTGACGTCGTCGTGATAGGCCTCGGATGGACGGGCTCCATTCTCAGCATGGAGCTGGCCAACGAGGGGTTGAACGTAGTCGCGCTCGAACGCGGCGAGAATCGGGACACTTCACCCGATTTCACCTATCCCAAGGCCGCGGACGAACTGAAATACGGCATCCGTGGCGATATGTTCCGGCGGCTTTCGCTCGAATCCGTGACCGTTCGCCATCAAATGGGCGACACCGCGATGCCCTACCGGCAGTACAACGCGTTTCTGCTGCCGGATAATGTCGGCGGGGCCGGTCTTCACTGGAACGGCCAACTCTACCGGCCTTCCCCTGAAGACCTGAAAATCCGATCGCACTATACCGATCGCTACGGTGCGAAGTTCTTGCCGGCGAACATGACCGTTCAAGACTACGACCTGACCTATAACGAGTTGGAACCGTACTTGGACCGGTTCGAATACCTGAACGGGACCTCGGGGCAAGCAGGCAACATCAACGGAAAAATCATCGAAGGCGGCAACCCCTTCGAAGGCGCGCGTGCCCGCGCTTACCCGACAGCCCCCGTTCCGGACATCTACATGGCAAAGCTTTTCGCCAACGCGGCGAAGGAGCTCGGCTATCATCCGTTTCCGCAACCGTCGGCGAACAGTTCGGAGCCGTTCACGAACGAGTACGGTGTGCGCCTTGGCCCGTGCAATCTGTGCGGGTTCTGCGAACGCTTCGGCTGCTTCCTTTATTCGAAGGGCTCGCCACAAACGACCATTCTCCCGGCCCTCTTCAAGAAGCCAAATTTCGAACTGCGCACACAGAGCCACGTCGTCAAGATCAATCTCGACTCGACAGGCAAACGCGCAACCGGCGTGACTTACATCGACGGCGCCGGCAATGAGGTGATTCAGCCCGCCGATCTGGTCATCCTCTCGTCCTTCCAGACCAACAACGTGCGCATGATGTTGCTCTCGGGAATCGGCAAGCCCTACGATCCGCTCACGGGCAAAGGCGTAATCGGCAAGAACTTTGCCTACCAGATGATGAGTGCAACCTCGGTCTTCTTCGACAAGGACGTACCCATCAACCCGTTCATCGGTGCGGGCTCGGGCGGCTCGCAAATCGTCGACGACTTCAATTCCGATCACTTTGACCATGGCGAGCACGGGTTTGTCGGCGGTGGCTACATCATTGGCGGGCAAACCGGCGGCCGCCCCATCCAGCAATTGGCGGTGCCGCCAGGAACGCCGAGCTGGGGCGCGCAATGGAAACGCGCTGCGAAGGATCACTACCTGCACACGTCCAGCGTCGTGACCCACGG
>JAXDQB010000392.1:0-2734 GCA_034668065.1 Paraburkholderia sp. | reverse complement strand
GCCGAAAACGAGATAGCTCGCCTCAACACTGCCCTCAGAACCCGAACAGAAGCGCTCTGTGGCGAGATCGCGCGCTTGGATGCGCCACCCGGCCCAATGTTTCGCTCGATGACGACGCGCACGGTACAACAGCATTGGCGTGACGCTGAGCGGGAAACACATCCGTCCAGGAATACCTGTGCGATAGCGCCATTCTTTGCGCCGGGCTGGCGCCTGGGGCTGCGCGACGGGGCTGCGCTCCTGCCGTTGCCTTAAAGCCTTCACGCAGAAGCCCAGCACCCTGCCGCGGCGAGCCGCGGCCACGCTCGCCGAAGCCGAAAAATAAGTTAGACTCGTCGCCGACAGAACCCGACCAGCCCACGGGCCCGCTCCCCTGTCCACGAGACCAATGCGCTATTCCTTCGAAATCAAGAAATTTCTCTATAGCCAATATTTCTTCGGTGGGCTGCGCATGGCGGTTGGCGTCTCCCTTCCGGCCGTCCTTTGCCTTGTCGTGTTCCACAACGCGAATCTCGGCTTCACGATCGCGACGGGCGCACTCGGCGCATGCGTCGTCGACATGCCGGGGCCGCTCAAGTACAAGCACAACGAGATGCTGATATGCAGCGCGCTCGGTTTTCTAGCCGCACTTGCAACGGGCCTGGCGACATTCAACGTGCTCGCGCTATGGGCAACGGTGGTTGCGCTGACGTTCCTGCTGTCGCTAACCGTTGTCTACGGTAACCGATGGCCGCAAATCGGCTTTGCAACCCTGTTCATGATGGTGGTGACGCTCGATCAACGTTTCACGCCGCTGCAAGCGCTGAGCAACGCGGCCCGGATTCTGGCGGGCGGCCTCTGGTATACCTACTGGGCGACGTTGCTGCTCCGATGGCAAGCGTACCGCGTCGAAAAGCAGGCCCTCGCCGAAAGCGTCTTTGCCTGCGCCGCCTATTTGCGCGCGCGTGCCGAGTTCTATAACGTCGATGCCGATCTCGACACCTGTTATCGCAATCTCGTCGAGAAGCAGATCGCCGCAATCGAGACGCAGGACGCCGCGCGTGCCATCGTGCTGCGCAACTTGCCCAAGCTCAGGCGCGGCCAACTCGACTTACGCCGCAAGGCACTCTTTAACCTCTTCATCGATTCGGTCGATATGCACGCGCATTTCGTGGGCGCGCACACCGATTACCCGCTGCTGCGCCGCAGGTTCGGCAATGCCGACCTCATGTCGTACTTTCGCGACTTGATCCGCAAGGCGGCGAAGGACCTCGAAGAATTCGGGCTCGACGTCTTGCATCACCGCGCGTCTCATTCGCGCACGAACGCGAAGGCCGAATTGCGCGCGATCGAATACGAACTCGAACTGATGCGCAAAGACGCGCAGCCAAATTCGTCCTTCGATGCAGAGGCCTATGCGGCGGCATCGACTTCATTCAGACGCGTCTGGAGCGGAATTCGCCTCATCGACAAAATGAAGCGCAGCCTTTTATCGAGCGAGCCGGCCCCGCACGGCGCCGAGATACGGACTGATCCCCGCTTGACACGCTTTCTATCGCACGAGCGGGTGCCGCTGCGGCAAATCTTTTCGAATCTGACGATGGCTTCGCCAAGCTTTCGCCACGCGCTTCGCGTGACGCTCGCCGTGGCGGCCGGCTTTTCGCTCGGGCGCGTTTTGCCGCTCACCAACGCCTATTGGATCGTGATGACGACGCTCGTCATCATGAAGCCCGGCTACTCGCTGACGAAGCAGCGCAATACGCAGCGTATCGTCGGCACCGCCATCGGCTGTGCCTTGAGCATCGCCTTGATCCTCACCGTCCACTCGCCGGGAATTCTGCTGGCCGTCATGTTCGCATCGATGGTGATGAGCTACAGCCTACTGCTCTTCAACTATGCCGCGAGCGTCGTTTTTACGTCGTCGTTCGTGCTACTGCTCTTTCACATGCTTGCGCCGGGCAGCATGCGCATAATCGGCGAGCGCGCGATCGATACCGGCATCGGCTGCGCGCTCGCCATTGCGGCAAGCCATTTGTTCCCCTACTGGGAATACCGTGTGATGGGCAAGTTCGTGTCCGAGATGCTTGCCGCCATGCGCCAATACTTTGAGACGGTTTCGTTGTGGGACGCAAAACAGAGCGCAAAACCGCCCGAAACATTGACTTCGGCCGATCGGGATTTCCGCTTCCGCCTTGCCCGCAAGAACGCACACGTTGCCTTCGCCAATCTCGGGCAGGCGTTCCGGCGCATGATGCTCGAGCCGAAAGCACAACAGAAGTTTGTGGCCGAGCTCAATGATCTGCTCGTCCAGAGCCACGTCCTCGCGGCAGAGATCACCGCGGCGACGCCCCTCTTGCTCGACATCGTCCAGCAGGAACGTGAAGCGCCGCAACCGCTCGAGCGTGCGCTTAGCGTAGTGCGCGAGAACCTTGTGCGCGCGCACGCGGGCGAGCCGTTGCCCGGCGATCAGATCGAGACGACCAAAGCGCTCACGCGCGAACTCGACTCGATGGTGGTCGACATCGAAGCGTCGCAGGCGCGTCCCGCCGAGCTGGTGCAGGCAATCAAGTTGCTCGTGCTTCAGATCAAACAGATGCTGGCGGCATCGTTTCTGATTCGCAAGGATGCTGCGGCGATTCAGCTTCCGCAGTAACCGGGGGGGCCAAGGACAGCAACGCCCGGATAACGGGGCACCGGGGCACCGGGCAACATGACACCGACTGAGCGGGCAACGCCCTATCAGGCAGCGGCTACT
>JAXDQB010000391.1:0-7457 GCA_034668065.1 Paraburkholderia sp. | reverse complement strand
GCCTATCTGTCGCTGGTCTATCCGGGTAGCTGGAACGAGGGCCTGTCTAGCGGACAAGGCTTGATGGCCGTTGCCCTCGTGATCTTTGCGCGCTGGCAGCCGTTGCGCTGTCTGTATGCCGCCCTTCTGTTCGGCGCGGCCGGTGCGCTCGGCCCGGCGTTGCAGGCGATCGGCGTGACGAGCGGCTACTACCTGTACAACGCTGCGCCCTACGTGCTGACGCTCCTGATCATGATCGTCAACTGCCGTCCCGATCGCACGCTCGCCGGTGCGCCCGGCGAACTCAGCCTGACTCGCTGATACAGCTATCCAGGATAGTGAACCATGAACCGATTCATCAAAGCGACGCCGTATCCATGGCCGTATAACGGCGATCTGCGGCCAGAGAACTCGGCGCTCGTCGTGATCGACATGCAGACTGACTTCTGCGGCATTGGGGGCTATGTAGATAAGATGGGCTACGACCTGTCTCTGACCCGCGCGCCGATCGAGCCGATCAAAAGCGTGCTCGCGCGGATGCGCGAACATGGCTTCACGATCATTCATACCCGTGAGGGCCATCGTCCGGATCTGTCCGACCTGCCCGCCAACAAGCGCTGGCGCAGCCGCCGCGCGGGCACCGACGGCGTAGGCATTGGCGACGACGGCCCCTGCGGAAAAATCCTGGTGCGCGGCGAACCGGGCTGGGAAATCATTGAAGAACTCGCGCCGCTGCCCGGCGAAATCGTCATCGACAAGCCCGGCAAAGGTTCGTTTTGTGCAACCGACCTGGAACTGATCCTGCGCACGCGCGGCATCGAGAATCTCGTGCTGACCGGCATCACGACCGACGTCTGCGTCCATACGACGATGCGTGAAGCGAACGACCGCGGTTTCGAATGCACGGTGCTGGCTGACTGTTGCGGTGCGACCGACAAGAACAACCACGATGCCGCGCTGGACATGATCACGATGCAGGGCGGTGTGTTCGGGACGGTGTCGGATTCGCAAGCGCTGCTTGCCACGCTCGAGCGCTGATCATGGCCGCCATTGGCGATTCGCAGCTTCGTTCGCGGCCCCTTTCGCACGCGCTTGGCCTTGAAGTGATCGGCGCGTCCAAATCGTTCGGGGCCTTCCGGGCGCTCGACAAAGTGTCGATCAAGGTCGCGCCAGGCACGATCCACGCGCTGCTTGGCGAAAACGGGGCGGGCAAGAGCACGCTGGTGAAGGGCCTTGTCGGTTATGGCCTGCTTGACGAAGGACAGATCGTTGCAGACGGCCGCGAAGTGGAGATCGCAACGCCGCGTGATGCGCAGGCGCTCGGTATCGGCATGGTCTACCAGCATTTCACGCTCGCGTCGGGGCTGTCGGTCGAGGAGAATCTGCTGCTGACACGGGACAAGCTGCCGTGGAAGATCGACTGGAAGAGCGAACGTGCAGCGCTGACGGCATTTATGCAGCGCATGCCGTTTCGCCTGCCGCTCGATGCGCCGGTTGCCACGCTTGCGGCAGGCGAGAAACAGAAGCTCGAAATTCTGAAGCAGTTGTATCTGCGCCAACGCTTTTTAGTTTTGGATGAGCCGACCTCGGTTCTGACGCCGCGGGAGGCCGACGAAGTGCTTGGCCTGATGCGCAATCTGACGTCGCGCGGCGAACTGACGGTGCTGATGATCACGCACAAGTTCCGTGAGGTGATGGCCTATGCCGATGACGTTACCGTATTGCGCAAGGGGTGCCATGCGGGCTCGGCTGCGGTGGCGGACACCGATCCACAGCAGTTGGCAAGCTGGATGATGGGCACGGCAGCCGTTGGGCAGGCGCAGAACCCAGCCGGGCGGGCGCCGATGCTCGCGGAAGTCACGGGGGAGCGCATCGCCCGCCTGCCGCTCGATCCGCAGGCGGCAGCGCGGCTGGAAATGCGCACCGTCACGATCAAGGATGATCGCGGCCACACGGCAGTGCGGGACATGACGCTTGTGGTTCGCGCGGGCGAGATCCTTGGCCTGGCCGGCGTATCGGGAAATGGTCAGAAAGAACTGGTCGAGGCGCTGATCGGGCAGAGGCGTGTTGCGGAGGGCGAGATGCGAATCGCCGGTTTGCCGTATCGCGCGACGCGCGGCGAGATGTCTGAGCGCCGCGTGTACGCCATTCCCGAGGAGCCGCTGAAGAATGCTTGTGTCGCGAGCATGAGCATCGCAGAGAACCTCGCCTTGCGCGATTTTGACCGCGCTCCGGTTTGCCGCGGCGGCTGGCGTCTCGACCGTCGGGCGATGCGCGAGCGCGCGGCGGGTTTGATGCATGAGTTCAACGTGCAGCCGTCGGTGCCTGAGCGCGCGATTGGCACGCTCTCCGGCGGGAACGTTCAGCGTGCGGTGCTTGCGCGCGAGCTGGGTCAGCGGGTAGACGTGCTGATCGTCGCGAACCCGGTGTTCGGTCTCGACTTCGCGTCGGTAGCCGACATCCATGCTCGACTGATCGCGGCGCGCGACGCCGGCGCGGCGGTGCTGCTCGTCAGTGAGGATCTGGATGAACTGCTCGAAGTAGCCGACCGGATCGCCGTGATGGCAGAGGGCCGGCTGGTGTTCGAAACGTCGGCAGACGGCGCCGAGCGCGCAGTGCTTGGGCGGCATATGGCAGGACATACCGACGAGGACACACCCGGCGCGCGCGAACTCGAAACCGAACTCGAAGCCGAGCGCGAGCTGATGTGAGCGGCGCTGTGCTGCCGCACAGTCGGCCCGCAGACAGAGACAAGGATTGAAGGATGACGATCGAAGTTAGCGCGCTACCAGGACCGTTCGTATTCGAGCCGTCGCATACGGCGCTGGTCATCATCGACATGCAGCGCGACTTCATTGAACCCGGTGGTTTTGGAGCGTCGCTCGGCAACGACGTGCGGCTGCTTGCCGAGATCGTGCCGGCAGTCGCCGAACTGCTGGCGCTCGCGCGGGCGGGCGGCTGGTTTGTTGTGCACACGCGCGAGTCACATGCGCCCGATCTTTCCGATTGTCCGCCGGCGAAGCGCAGGCGTGGCGCGCCGCACATCCGCATCGGCGAACCGGGGCCGATGGGGCGCATTCTCGTGCGTGATGAGCCCGGCAATGCGATCGTCGATGCACTCGCGCCGATCGACGGTGAACTGGCGATCGACAAGCCGGGCAAGGGTGCCTTCTATGCGACGACACTTGACGACGAACTGCGACGGCGCGGTATCTCGCATCTGGTGTTCGCCGGCGTGACAACGGAAGTCTGCGTGCAGACCTCGATGCGCGAAGCTAACGACCGCGGCTATGAGTGCTTGGTGATCGAAGATGCAACAGCGAGCTATTTCCCCGCATTCAAACAGGCGAGTCTTGAAATGATTCGCTCGCAGGGCGGCATTGTCGGCTGGACAGCACCGCTCGCTGCCTTAAAAGTTAAAGGATGAGAGTGGAAGTCAACCAACCTGACGTCGTCACCGAGGTGGCTGCGGCATTTGCGGAATACGAACGCGCGCTGATCGCGAACGATGTCGACGCGATGAATGCGCTGTTCTGGCATACCCCTTTAACTGTGCGTTACGGTATCGCAGAAGTGCAGCACGGTAGCGACGCGATCCGCGCATGGCGTGCGTCGTGTGAACCCGTGCCGGTGTCGCGGCGACTGCATCGCACCGTGGTGACGAGCTTCGGTACTGACTACGCGACGGTCAGTACCGAGTTCACGAGCGACGCAACGCCGCTGCTCGGCCGGCAGATGCAGACTTGGGTACGGTTTGGTCCGACGTCGGAGGCCGGCTCGAGTTGGAAGATAGTTGCCGCGCATGTCAGCCTTATTCCGGCGCCCTGAGGAGACCCGGCAACCGTTTTTCCGAAAACGAGATCGACTAGCGCATTTCGTCAGGAAACAGCTTCTTCACGAAAAGCGATTCCCCGCTTCCGGTCACCAATAGCTGATGCGTCGCTCGCGTGGCCGCGATGTAGAACAGTCGGGCTTCGTGCTCAAGCTGCGCCTCATCGGAAGATAACGCTCCGATACCAGGAATCGCGACAAATGGATACTCCAGTCCTTTACTCGCATGCATGGTCAACACCGTTACCGTGTCGGCCGTCGGTGACCAGGACTTCTTATCTCGCTGCTGCCATTGATGCGGAATCTTTGCCCGCGCCAACGCATCAACGCAAAGTTGACCGACGGCCCAAGTACGGTAAACGATCGCCATATCCTGCCACGCCACACCTTTCTGATGTGCGTCCATCATGCGCCGGGCTACCTCCGTGGCCTCATCCTTCATGGAAGGCAGTTTCACCAACTGGGGAGGTGGCCCCTCCCGTCCACAACTGACTGGTCGAATCAAAGGCACACCGTCTTCGTCGGTTGCCTTCGGATCAAGGATATCTGTCGCGATCAACGCTGCAAGATCAAGAATCTGCCGAGTGTTCCGGTAGTTGATTTTGAGGATCGTCGTTCGACCTTGCGCCTGAACACCGACGCTTCTGAAACTGAAGCCCCGATGGCTCGTCCGCTTGAAGATCGATTGCGCGTCGTCGTACAGCACGAGCAGGTGGTTGCTCTCGGGCGCCACCATCTGCACCACGAGCTTGAACCATTCAGGTGCGAAGTCGTGTCCTTCATCGATAAGAACTGCACTGTACTGACTGGTCGGAATCTGACCACGCTCAACACTATCTATCACACGCTGTACCAAGGCAGCGACGAACGCCTCGCCTTTTTCGGTTGGCATTGGCTGGTGATATGCCTTGAGCTGATCGACGCACCAGCCGTGAAAATGGCGTACCGAGACCCGCTCTGACAGCCCTTTCGCGTCCATCCAGCTCTTCAGCCGCTTCGACAACGGTTCGCTGAAGCAGACTACCAGCACGGGCTTTTCCGACACGCTGGCCAGATATTCAGCACGGTATCCCAGGATCATCGTCTTGCCGGAGCCCGCGACGCCGTGAATAACACGATGACCATCACCCAGGCTACGGGCAAGCTGCTCCTGCTGCGCGTCCATGACGGCCATAAGGTCGGGCAGATCCGGTGCATCGGCGAACAATTCTTGCTGCCTGGCCGATACGCGAACCTCCGGAAAGAGAATCCAGCGCATCCGGTCAATCTGCGGCAGCGTCAACTTCTCCGGGAACTGGTACGGGAACATCTGCCATAAACGCTCCTGGAATCGCTCCGCGTCAACCGACTCCGTCATCTCATCCGAGCAGATCACGCGGGTTGGATCAATTGCATGGTCCAACATCCCTTCCGTGAACTGCTTGCGGGTCATGTTTGAAAACACAACGCCAAAGGTCCACGGAAATCGCAGCTTCCCCTGATGTGGGTGTCCTTGGGGGTGAATCAGTTGCGGGTCACGCTGAAGAGCGTTGACGATGTCGAGCGTATACTGCCTTGCCTGCTCAAGCGGATTAGTGACGGCCTTCGCGCCTATCGGACCCATGATCTCCCAGTCGCCTAGGCCGGCCTTTACGATCGTGCCCGGCTTCCAGTCCTTCACCTCCAGTACGAGCAGGCCACGCAGCGGATGAAGGATCACAAAGTCTGGATACGACTGCATCGATGCAATACGGACGTCGTACCAGATCCAGTAGCTATCGTCGAGCTTCTGTTCCAGACGTTCTGCAAAACGACGCTCACCGGGTTGCATCCTGCCGACACACGAGGAAAGTGCGGGGACAATAGTTGCCTTTGCCATATATCAGGAAACTGAAATGTGCCGGCAGCCAGTTTGGCGCTATTGGTCGCGAACAAAAAGAAGCCGGACAGCTTGTGCGCGGATTACGGCCCTGAATCGGCCATTCGCGCGGGAGTTCGAGTGCTGCCAAAAGGCGGAGAGCAAATTTTCAACTCATCCGCCATCTAAGTCGAGAGACGAACCTACGACTTCTTCACATCCTTCGGCACCGACTTGGCCGCAGGGGCAGGCTTGCTTTGAGCAGCGGCATGCGCAACCCGCATCGGATGGTTTTGCGCTATTGCGCCCGGACGACCTGGCCCACCAGAATGGTCGACCGGTCCGTGCGCAGCTATAGCGTGGTCGGGCAAGTGGCCGCCGTGACTCATCATGACCTTGTGAAGTGCGTCCCTGCGATGGAAGACGTCTTCCCGATGGTCGCCATGAGCGTAGAAGTGCCGGTGACGCACTCCGTCGGGGCCAACCACCCAGATATATGTATTGCCGCCGACGAACACCACATCTCCGTCGACAACGGTCGAGACGTAGATGTCATCAGGCGTCGGTTGATAAGCCTCTTCGACGACCACGGGCGGCGGTGGGGGCGGCGGCGGAGCCACTGCGGCCGCCAATATTTCGTTCACCTTGTTCGGATCGACCACGAGTTGGCCCTGCTCGTTGGTCGCACACCCCGCAAGGAACGTCGCGCAAGCGATCGATGCGAGAGAAATTCTCAATGTTGTTTTCAAATATATCCCCGGTTACGGCGTTTTAAATGTGTGCTTATATAACGGCCGTTCAGCTACCGTCCTTGACGCTCCATGAGGGATTTTTACATGACGAATATTACGTGCCGTTACACGCCCATGCATTATGCGAAAGCACTCCAATGACGCTGCGGTAAAGTTAGAAAAAACGTCGCCTGTAACGCAGACTCCCACTGCCACGACTTATCCGACCTACGAAGTTCACAATCCGCACCGGACTGCCTGTATGGGCGTGTGCCCGGCGAGCCTTCGGATCCGATTCTGCCGCTCTACGGGTCCGCGAAATGGTAGATGTACCGCGCGTACAAACCGCTACGCCGAGTAAGCCCCGTATCTGGAGGTCTCGAAGAAGGCGAGGCGCGAGGCGATGGCCGATCTCAGCGGGGTTTTCTCCGATTCTTGATTGTTGTCCCCCGTTGGGGATATAAATCCGGGAGTGAATTTGACCGTTTAATAGACGCATGACAACGAAGGAAGGTCTCGCAGCACTTCCCCAACGGGAACTGTTGCGTGTAGCGATGGATCGGCTGGGTATGACGCTGGCGGAACTCGCCGCACGCCTGAGCATTGCCGTGCGCACCCTGGACAAGTTGCTACTGCCGGCCGATTCGCCGGACGCGCGCACCATGCCCGATATGGGCCGCTCGTACGTGCTGGAAATCATGCAATGGCAGAAAAAGCGGAAACTCGCTTGACCATCCCCAATGGGGAAATATAGTGACGAGTAATGAACCTCGCCTTGAGAAGCAAATGCCGAACCAAACTGCCGCGCTGCTGAACACGATCGACGCCGACAAGGCGACGCTCGATGCGGCGCGTTCGCTGGCGCCGCACACGGTCGCCTCGCTGCGCGAGAAGCTGATGCTGGAATGGACGTATCACTCGAACGCGATCGAGGGCAACACGCTGACGCTGCGCGAAACCAAGGTGGTACTTGAAGGCATCACGGTCGGCGGGAAGTCCCTTCGCGAACACTTCGAGGCAATGAACCACCGCGACGCGATCCTCTACGTCGAGGACATCGTGTCGAAGGGGGAAGCGCT
>JAXDQB010000390.1:0-2778 GCA_034668065.1 Paraburkholderia sp. | reverse complement strand
CGGTATGACCGTTCGCCGCCCGGGGGGCGATGAGGTGCGGGCCGCCATGCCAGCCGAGGCTATAGCTGACCGGGTAGGCGCCGTTGCCGGGTGCGCATTCGTGCATGCCGGCCGCACAGACATCCTGATCCGAGCGGACGCTATCACCGGCGTTGGCGGAGTCCATGTCGTGTCCTGACTGAGACGGCAGGAACGGAGGGCTGATGATCATGGGCGAGTTCCTTCAGTCGTCTGCTGGCCTAGTACGCTGGTTATCTTTTCCGCGGGGAACGATGCTTGCTTGCCGAAACGGCAGTCGGGAGTGAGAACTGGTATCGCGTCGAAAGGTAGAAGAGGCGGCGCCGGCCAACGTCAGCATGCGGTTTTGGGGCGGATTGAGCATGTGTGTTTCTTGCTGTGAAGGAATCTGGCTAGTCGGGGTAGCAGGCGGGCATGCGGCGAAGACAACCCACAGGCACCGCCCGGTGGTCGTTCGGATCAAAAACCACACTATCGGCGGATTTCTCGGCACGCGCGCGCTTTGCCCGGAATTCTCGGACGAACGGTAAAAAGGCCCATCGCGGGGCGCCGGAACGCCAACCTGCCCGAATGAATGAGTCCGCTGCTGCTCGAAATTGACTGCAAGGCGCGGTAAGATGCCCAAACTTTTCCGGCCCGGACGGCAACCGGCGCCGATCGAACCGTTACTCGAAGATGCTGATGCAATCGTTACCCGCCCTCTTGTCTCCCAGTGAGACCGCGTTTTTCTTCGATTTCGACGGTACGCTCGTCGAGATCGCCCCGACACCTGACGGCGTTCTGGTGCCGAAGACGCTGATCGAATCGCTGACGGAGCTGCGCCACTTGACGGACGGGGCGGTGGCCATCGTCACCGGGCGCAGCATCGACAGCATCGACGGTTATCTCGGCATGCCCGATCTGCCTGTTGCGGGCCTGCATGGCGCAGAACGGCGCGACGCGAGTGGCGACATCGTCCGGCTTGGCTTCGATGATGAGCGTCTGCTGCGCATGGAGCGCGTGCTTGCCGACGTGGTCAAGGCTCGCCCGGGTATGCTGCTCGAGATCAAGGGTGCGGCGCTCGCGCTGCACTACCGCAATGCGCCACTTGCCGAACCCGTCGCGCGCGAGGTGACAGAGCGCCTCGTAGCGGAGCATGCAGACGCTTACATGCTGCAGCCTGGGAAAATGGTCTACGAGATCAAGCCGAATAACGTCGACAAGGGGCGGGCGCTCAGCGCTTTCCTGGACGAGCCGCCGTTCGCCGGCCGCATGCCGGTGTTTGCGGGAGACGATCTCACCGACGAAAAAGGCTTTGCCGTCGTCAACGCGCGCGGTGGTTTGTCCATCAAAGTCGGCGCGGGCAAGACGGACGCGCACGCGCGCGTCGAATCGGTCGGTGCGTTCCTCAAATGGCTCTCGTCGATCGTCGCAGCGGCGCGTAGCGCCCCATGAGTCGCCTCATCATCGTTTCCAACCGCGTTGCGCCGATCTCGGAAGGCGGACCGGCGGCGGGCGGCCTTGCGGTGGGCGTCTACGATGCGCTACAGGAGACCGGCGGCATGTGGTTCGGCTGGAGCGGCGACGTGCTGTCTTCGGGACAGCCGCAAATCCAGGTGGCCGAACGCGGTCCGGTCACTTTCGCGACGATCGGTCTCGCTCGCCGCGATTACGACCAGTACTACCGCGGCTTTTCAAATGCCACGCTCTGGCCCGCGTTTCACTACCGCACCGATCTAATCCAGTATGACCGCCACGATTTCGAGGGCTACTGTCGCGTCAATGCCTGGCTCGCGCAGCAGCTTGTGCCGCTATTGCGGGCCGACGACGTCATCTGGGTCCATGACTATCACCTGATCCCGTTCGCGCAGGCGCTGCGCGCAGCCGGCGTCAAGAATCGTATCGGCTTTTTCCTCCACATCCCGTTTCCTGCGGCGCAAGTGCTGCTTGCCGTGCCGCCGCATCGCGAACTGATGCAGGCGCTGTGCTCGTTCGACTTGCTTGGCTTTCAGACGGAACCCGACCTGCGTGCATTTTGCGACTACATCGTCAATGAGGCGGGCGGCGAAGTGGCCCGCGGAGATATGCCGGGGCCTGCGGCCGTGCAAGCCTTCGGGCGATCGTTGCGCGCGGCGGCCTATCCGATCGGCGTCTATCCCGATGAGATCGCCCAACTTGCCAAAGCCGGCGCGCGCGGCAAGCCGGTGCGCACCATGAAGGAGACGCTGCACGAGCGCAAGCTGATCATGAGCGTCGATCGTCTGGACTATTCGAAAGGGCTTGTCGAGCGTTTCCGCGCATTCGAGCGCCTGCTAGATAGTGTGCCCGCCTATCGCAACCAGGTTTCGTTCGTGCAGATCGCGCCCCCGACACGGGCCGACATGAACGCGTATCAGGACATCCGTCTGCAACTCGAAGGCGAATCCGGGCGGATCAACGGACGCTTCGCCGAGCTCGATTGGACGCCTATCCGATACATCCACCGCCAATACGAACGCCAAGTGCTCGCCGCGCTTTTCCGGCAGTCGCACGTCGGCTACGTGACGCCGCTGCGCGACGGCATGAATCTCGTGGCGAAGGAGTATGTATCTGCGCAGGACCCGGACGATCCGGGCGTGCTCGTGCTCTCGTGCTTTGCGGGTGCCGCGCAGGAGCTGACGGCCGCCCTCATCGTCAATCCGATCGACCTCGACGGCATGGCAGACGCACTTGCGCAGGCGTTGGCGATGCCGCTCGCCGAGCGCCGCGCGCGCTACCGGGAGATGATTGCCCAGTTGCGCG
>JAXDQB010000389.1:0-10096 GCA_034668065.1 Paraburkholderia sp. | reverse complement strand
CGGTATGACCGTTCGCCGCCCGGGGGGCGATGAGGTGCGGGCCGCCATGCCAGCCGAGGCTATAGCTGACCGGGTAGGCGCCGTTGCCGGGTGCGCATTCGTGCATGCCGGCCGCACAGACATCCTGGTCCGAACGGACGCTATCACCGGCGTTGGCGGAGTCCACGTCGTGTCCTGACTGAGACGGCAGAAACGGAGGGCTGATGATCATGGGCGAGCTCCTTCAGTCGTCACAATGAAAATGGAAATGTGTCGTTCTTCTTCGCCGCGGGTGCTGTCGACAAGACAGCCCATTCGCACGGCCGGAATGCCAATGGGATCAAAAACGACACTCTTGACCATTTCCCGGTTTCCGCACTCTCCCCCAGTAATTCTCGGACGAACAGAAACAGCCGCCACCGGCTCGTACCCGATGCGGGCGGCAAAACGCCGTCTTTCACCGAACATCCGCCTGACTGCCCGCGCGGCCTCTCGCTCGCGGTGATTCCCGAGTGGCGGTTCGAATCACTCATCAGGATGAACCTGGGCCGCCAAATTGGACTTCCGGCCCCCTCGGTTCACCCACCCTCGGCGCCAAAAGTCTCAACCCCTCATCAATCCGGTAAAATTCATCGTTTTCGCAGCGGGCCTCGGCCATTGCGGCCGGCCAGCGCTTTTCGGCCCGCTTTTCGGCCCGCCCACGAAGCACCAGACGCGGCCGGTTTTCCGGCACCTCGGCGGCAACCAGGCGGCCGCACGCACCGCACCGCCGCAAAAGGCACGACATGCTCACGTTCCAGCAAATCATCCTGACGCTGCAAAACTATTGGGACCAACAGGGCTGCGCGCTGCTGCAGCCCATCGACATGGAAGTCGGCGCCGGCACTTCCCATGTCCACACGTTCTTGCGCGCGATCGGCCCCGAGCCGTGGCGCGCCGCCTACGTGCAGCCGTCGCGGCGCCCGAAGGATGGCCGGTACGGCGAAAATCCGAACCGGCTGCAGCACTACTACCAATACCAGGTCGTGCTGAAGCCCGCACCGGAAAACATCCTCGATCTCTACCTCGGTTCGCTCCAAGCGCTGGGCTTCGACCTCAAGCAAAACGACGTGCGCTTTGTCGAAGACGATTGGGAAAACCCCACACTCGGTGCGTGGGGTCTCGGCTGGGAGGTCTGGCTGAACGGCATGGAAGTCACGCAGTTCACCTACTTTCAGCAGGTGGGCGGCCTCGATTGCAAGCCCGTGCTCGGCGAAATCACCTACGGGCTCGAGCGTCTCGCGATGTATCTGCAGAAGGTCGAGAACGTCTACGACCTGGTCTGGACCGAATGGGAAGAAACCGGCCCGAACGGACCGGAACTGCGCCGTCTGACCTATGGCGACGTCTATCACCAGAACGAAGTGGAGCAATCCACCTACAACTTCGAGCATGCAAACGTCGATTTGCTGTTCACGCTATTTGGCAGCTACGAGGCCGAAGCCCGGCGCATGATCGAGACGCAACTCGCGTTGCCTGGCTACGAACTAGTGCTCAAAGCAGCCCATACGTTCAATCTGCTCGATGCGCGCGGGGCGATTTCGGTCACCGAGCGCGCCGCCTACATCGGCCGCATCCGCGCGCTCTCGCGCCTTGTCGCACAAGCCTATTTCGATTCGCGCGAGAAGCTCGGCTTTCCGATGCTCGGCAATCCCGTGCACGGCGTGCGAGGTCTGACGACCGACACCCAGGACGCCGCCATGCCCGCTTGGGCACCGCCGCTGAAGGTAGAACGCGCGATCGACGAGAAATGACGAAACCCGACAATATGAATCAAGCCCAACACGCCTGCCTCCTCGTCGAACTGTTGACTGAGGAGCTGCCGCCAAAAGCGCTGGCGCGGCTCGGCGATGCCTTCGCGCAAGGGCTCGTCGAACGCCTCGCGGCCCGCGAGCTCATCGAAGGCGAGCCCTCGTTCGAGCGCTTCGCAACGCCGCGCCGTCTCGCCGTGCTGATCAAGCGCGTACGCACCGTCGCGCCGGACAAGCAAGTGCGAGAGAAAGTGCTGCCCGTATCGGTTGCGCTCGATGCCGAGGGCAAACCCACGGCGCCTCTCGCAAAGAAACTCGCGGCGCTCGGCTTTCCCGACATCGCGCTTAATGAGCTCGAGCGCGCATCCGACGGCAAGGCGCAAGCGTTTTTCCTGCACTATTCGGCGCCGGGCGCGACGCTAACCGACGGCCTCCAGGCCGCGCTTGACGAAGCGCTCTCGAAGCTGCCCATTCCGAAGGTGATGACGTACCAGCGCCCCGACGGCACGGGCGTGCAGTTCGTGCGCCCCGTGCAGCGCCTCACGGTGCTGCACGGCGACGAGGTGGTGCCTGTCACCGCGTTCGGCGTCGACGCCGGCGACACAACGGTCGGCCACCGCTTCCTATCAGACGGCCTCGTGGCCATCCTGCACGCGGAAGAATATGCATCGGCGCTTGCAACGAAGGGGCGCGTCATGGCGAGCTTCGCGGAGCGCCGCGAAAGCATCGTCACGCAACTTCTTGCGCACGCACAGGGCGACAAGGTCCTTATGCCCGACGCGCTGCTCGACGAAGTGACGGCGCTCGTCGAATGGCCCGTCGTCTACGAATGCCGCTTCGAGGAGGAATTTCTGCAAGTGCCGCAGGAATGTTTGATCCTCACGATGCAGACGAACCAGAAGTACTTTGCGGTAACCGACGCGGCAGGCAAGCTGCGCTCGCGCTTTCTCATCGTCTCGAACATCGAGACGAAAACGCCGGGCGAGATCGTCGAAGGCAACGAGCGCGTCGTGCGTCCACGCCTCGCCGACGCGAAGTTCTTCTTCGAACAAGACAAGAAGAAGCCGCTTGCCGAGCGCGTGCCGCTGCTCGCGAACGTCGTCTATCACAACAAGCTCGGCTCGCAGTTAAAGCGCGTCGAGCGCGTCCGAGCGCTCGCGAGCGCGATCGCTTCGCTCGTCGGCGCGGATCTCGAACTCGCGCGGCGCGCCGCGTACCTGGCCAAAGCGGATCTGCTGACCGACATGGTCGGCGAGTTCCCCGAACTCCAGGGCACAATGGGCACTTACTACGCGCGCCACGACGGCGAGGCGGAGGAAGTGGCGCTCGCCTGCACCGAGCATTATCGGCCGCGTTTTTCGGGCGACGAGCTGCCGTCGGCGCCCGTGGGCACGGCCGTCGCACTCGCCGACAAGCTCGAGACGCTCGTCGGCATCTGGGGCATCGGCCTCGTGCCGACCGGCGAGAAGGATCCGTTCGCGCTGCGCCGCCACGCGCTCGGTGTGCTTCGCATCCTGATCGAAAAGCAATTGCCGATCGATCTCGTCGACCTTTTGCGTGCAGCATACGGATGCTTCGCCGGCGAGCCGCAGGTCGCCGATCCAACTGACGCGCTGTATGCTTTCTTCATGGATCGCCTGCGCGGCATGCTGCGCGAGCGCGGCTATGCGGCCGGCGAGATCGAAGCTGTGCTGAGCCTCGCGCCGAGGCGGCTTGACGACGTGCTCGCACGGCTCGATGCTGTGCGAGAGTTCACCGCGCTGCCTGAAGCAGGCGCCCTGGCGGCGGCAAATAAGCGAATCGTCAATATCCTGAAGAAGTCGGAGACGGAAACGCGTGCCCAACCCGACGGGAGCATCAAGCCTGAAAGCAACATGGCTAACAATATCGACTTGAGCCTGCTGGTTGAAGATGCAGAACGCACGCTGAACGAGCGACTCGATGCAGTCGGTCCGACGGTGCAAGCGCAGCTCGCCCGGCGCGACTACACGCGCGCGCTTTCCGCACTCGCGGCGCTGCGCGAACCGGTCGACACATTCTTCAACGACGTCATGGTGAACGCCGAGGACGATGCGTTGCGCAGGAACCGGCTCGCGCTGCTTGCCGCCCTGCACGCGCAGATGAACTGCGTTGCCGACATTTCGAAGCTCGCAGCCTGATATGCGCGGGAGACCATCATGACCTCCAGCAAGAAGCTTGTCGTTCTCGACCGCGATGGGGTCATCAACGTCGATTCCGACGCGTTCATCAAGTCGCCCGACGAATGGATCGCAATTCCAGGCAGCCTCGAAGCGATCGCGCGGCTCAATCAGGCCGGCTATCGCGTGGTTATCGCGACCAATCAATCGGGCATCGGGCGCGGGCTCTTCGACATGGCCGCCTTGAATGCGATGCACGCGAAGATGCAGCGCGCCGCAGCGGCAGTAGGTGCACGCATCGACGCCGTGTTCTTTTGCCCGCACACGGCGCAAGACCAATGCGAATGCCGAAAGCCGAAACCCGGCCTGCTCAAGACGATCGTCGAGCGCTTTGAGATCGACCCGGCTCTCACGCCTGTCGTCGGCGATTCGTTGCGCGATCTTCAGGCCGGCGCCGCACTCGGCTTCCAGACGCACCTCGTATTGACGGGCAAAGGCGGCAAGACAATGGCGGCAGGCGGCCTGCCCGAAGGCACGCGCATTCATGAAGACCTGAGGGCGTTTGCGCTGACCTACCTCGCCGAGCAGGACAACTGACGACAACCGATCGACGACACCGATGCGCTTTTTCCGCTCGCTCCTTCTGTTTCTCTACCTCATCGTATTTACGATTCCGTACGCGAGCGCATGCTTCATCGCCTTCCCGTTCTTGCGCCCCGATGGGCGGTACTGGATGGCGGCCGGCTGGTGTCGGGCGACCCTCACCGTCTTGCGGCACCTGAACGGCATCCGCTATCGCGTCGAAGGGCTCGAGAATTTGCCCGAGGGCCCGGCAGTGCTGCTATCGAAGCATCAGTCGGCGTGGGAGACGCTGGCGCTGCCCGCCATCATGCCGCGCCCGCTTTGCTTCGTCTTCAAACGTGAACTGCTCTACGTGCCGTTCTTCGGCTGGGCGCTCGGCCTGCTCAGAATGATCCACATCGATCGCAAGGAAGGGAAGTACGCGTTCGCCTCGGTGGTCAAGCAGGGGCGCCGCCGCATGAGCGAAGGCGCGTGGGTCATCATGTTCCCTGAAGGCACGCGCACGCCCGTCGGCAAGCAGGGCAAGTACAAGACCGGCGGCGCGCGCTTTGCGCTCGACACCGGTGCGCCCGTCGTGCCGATCGCGCACAATGCAGGGCGCGTCTGGCCGCGCAACTCGTTCATCAAGTACCCGGGCGTCGTCACCGTCTCGATCGGCAAGCCGATCGACACCACCGGTATGACACCGGACCGACTGAACAAGCGCGTCGAGACATGGATCGAGGCCGAAATGCGCCGCATCGACCCGAGCGCCTATGCCGATGCGGGCACAGGCGCCGTCGGGACCGGGACGCCCGGGTGTGCTGCCATGGCCGCCAAAGCGGCCGGTTTGAAAGGTGTTGGCTCTCTGCCCCCCGGCGAGTGATTCGCCACGGCCCTCGGCACGCCCCTAATGCAACCGACGAACGAACAGCGAACCCAGTTTCATGCCAGTGACGCCACGTTCAGCCAAAGCGCTCGATAGCCGGCAACTCGACTTGCCGCTGTTCGCAGAGCCGCACCTCGACACGTCTGTGCCGCCCGCAGCAGCTTCGCCTCACGTCGAGACGGCGGCGCCACCGCTCGCCCCCGGCGCAAAGTTGCGCCGCCTGACGTTGAACGGACGCACGCTGGAATACCTTTTGAAGCGCTCGGCCCGCCGCACGATCGGTTTTTCGATCGACGGCGGCGGCCTCACGATCACGGCACCGCGCTGGGTGACGCTGGTCGACATTGAAGGGGCCATTGCCGGCAAGGAACGTTGGATTTTCGCGAAGTTGACCGAATGGCAGACGCGCGCGGAGCAGCGGGCGCTGCCTCGCATCGATTGGTGCGACGGCGCGCAGATTCCCTATCTCGGCAAGCCCGTGCGCATCGCGCTCGCTTCGGCGCAGGGTGCCCTGGCCTTTGACGCAACCAAGGCTTCACTAGCCCTGGCACTGCCAACGCACGCCGATGCGCAGCAAATCAAGGATCGCGTGCAAAGCTGGCTGCAAAGCGAAGCGAGACGGCTCTTTGGCGAGCGGCTCGACGTCTATGCGCGAAGGCTGGGGGTGGATTTCCGCGGCTACACGCTGTCGTCCGCGGCGACGCGCTGGGGCAGTTGTTCAAGCGACGGACGCATCCGGCTCAACTGGCGGCTCATTCACTTCCCGCTCTCGATCATCGACTACGTCGTCGCACACGAGCTTGCGCACTTGCGTGAGATGAACCACAGTCCGCGCTTCTGGCAGACGGTGGAGTCGATCTTTCCGGAGTTCCGCGAAGCGCGGCATACGCTCAAGCATCATCCGCCCGAGCTGCTGCCGGCGCTCTGATGCGCCGCCCTTTTCGAGGATGAATTAGACCACGCGCTAAGGGCGGCGCGGCAATTTACCGCTTCTTCTGAATAAACTCGATTTTGTAGCCGTCCGGGTCTTCGACGAACGCGATCACGGTCGTGCCGTGCTTCATCGGGCCCGCTTCGCGCACAACGTTGCCGCCCTGCGCCTTGATTTTTTCGCAGGCTGCATACGCATCGTCGACTTCGATGGCGATGTGGCCGAAGGCCGTGCCGAGGTCATAAGATTTCGTGTCCCAATTTTGGGTCAACTCGATAACCGTCCCATCCTTCTCGTCCGCATAGCCGACGAAGGCGAGCGTAAAACGGCCATCCGGATAGTCTTCGCGGCGAAGCACCTTCATACCGAGCAAGTTCGAATAAAAAGCGATCGAGCGATCAAGGTCGCCGACTCGCAGCATCGTATGCAGCAAGCGCATCATGTACTCCCATTCGGTAAAGAAGCGAATCTACCAAGAAAGAGGAAATGGTGCTTGGGGCTCGACAAGCCATGAGCCGATTTCGCTTGGCGCGGCTCTCACCTTCTAGCCCGCCTCCGGCGCGCTTGCGTGCGGCGCGAGCGCCTGCGCGATGCTCACGTATTCCTCGACGGGCACATCCTCGGCTCGCCGGGCCAGATCGAACCCGAACGCCCCGAAATCGATCTGCTCTCGATACGCCGAGAGCGTATTGCGCAGCATCTTGCGCCGCTGCGAGAATGCGGCGGTGACCAGCTCGCCGAATACGCGCTGGTCGACCCGAGGCAGTTCTCCCGGCGCATAGGGAATCATCCGCACGATCGCCGAGTGGACCTTCGGCGGCGGCTGAAAGGCTTCGGGAGGCACGTCGAGCAGCTTGTCCATCGCGTAGCGGTACTGCAGCATCACCGACAAGCGTCCGAACGCCTTTGTCCCCGGCTCGGCCACCATACGCTCGACCACTTCGTTCTGCAGCATGAAATGCTGGTCGACGACGAGAGGCGCGAACGCCACCAAGTGAAACAGCAGCGGGCTCGAGATGTTGTAAGGCAGATTGCCGACGATGCGTAGCGACGGTTCGTCGCGCGTATCGACGAGCGAGCCGAAATCGAACGCCAGCGCGTCGCCCGCATGAAGCGCAAGCCGCTCGCCGAACTGCTTCTGCAATCGCGCAATGAGATCGCGGTCAAGCTCGACCGCATGCAGCGGCGAACCAGGTGTCGCAAGCCGCTCGATCAGCGGCCCGGTCAGCGCACCGAGTCCAGGGCCGATCTCGACCATCCGTTGCCCGCGCTCGGGACGGATCGTATCGACGATCGAATCGATGACGCCCATATCCACGAGGAAGTTCTGCCCGAACCGCTTGCGTGCCAAATGGCCTTGATGCTGCCGGTCGGAATGCGGCCGGTTTTGATGCTGTCTACTCGTGGACATCGGGTTGTAAAAGCGCCGGAAAAGCCGGAAGCGAAGTGGAAGAAAAGACCGCGCGGCCGGCTCAGCGGCCGCGCCTGTTGCGCGCCATCGAGACGGCCGTATCGATCGCGGCGATAAGACTGCTCCCGTCGGCACGACCCGTGCCCGCGAGGTCCAGCGCCGTGCCGTGGTCAACCGACGTGCGGATGATCGGCAGCCCCAACGTCACGTTCACACCCTCGCCGAATGTCGCGTACTTGAGAACGGGCAACCCCTGGTCGTGATACATGGCGAGCACGCAGTCGGCTTGATCAAGGTAGCGCGGCTGGAAGAGCGTATCGGCCGGATAGGGGCCGCGCGCATCAATGCCGCGCTTGACGGCCAGCGTCAATGCCGGGGAGATCACGTCGATCTCCTCGCGTCCGAGATATCCGTTCTCTCCCGCGTGCGGATTCAAGCCTGTAACGAGAATGCGCGGCACCGGCAGGCCGAAGTCGCGCCGCAGATCGTGATCGATGATCGTCAGCGTCTCGACAAGACTGTCGATCGTGAGCGCGGCGGGCACGTCCTTCAGCGGAAGATGCGTCGTGGCCAGCGCGACGCGCAACGGGCGCACGCCCGTGCCCGCGAGCATCATCACCACGCGAGCCGTGCCGCTGCGCTCGGCGAGATACTCGGTATGGCCCGTGAACGGTACACCGGCGTCATTGATCGTGCTTTTTTGCAGCGGGGCCGTGACGATTGCGTCCAGCGTGCCGGCGAGCGCGCCATCGATGGCATCGTCGAGCAGCCTCAGCACGTAGCGCCCGTTCGCCGCATCGAGCCGGCCCGCCGTCGCGGCAACAGAAAGGGGCCGATGCGCGACGCGAACCCGCGCATTACCCGCTGTGGCGCCCACCGCACCGAGGGCACCGACGAGCGCGGCCCAGTCGACCCCAACCGATTGCGCACGCGCCGCGAGCAAAGCTGCGTCGCCGAACACCGTGAACTGCGCGTCGGGCCAGTGGGCTGCGGCGCCCGCGAGCGCCATCGCCGTCAGCTCAGGGCCGACACCGGCGGGCTCGCCGGTCGTGATCGCGATTCGCAACGCGGGACGATTGGGGTTCGTCGTGACCATGGATGTCGATTTTTTGCTTCGCAAACTTACTGCTGCACGACCGAGCTGCCCAGCTTGTACTCGACGTAAGCCGAATCGCGCAATTCACGCAGCCAGTCGGCATAAGCCTGCTCGGCCTTGCGCTGCCCGATTGCCTGCCGCGCAAGACTCATCTGCTCCTGGACCGAGCCTTGCGCCTCGCGTCGGCCAAGCACCTGGATCAGGTGGTAGCCGTACTCGCTGCGCACGGGCTCGCTGACTTCGCCGTCCTTGAGGTTGTTCATGGCGCGCTCGAACTCGGGCACCGTCTCGCCGGGGCTGATCCAGCCGAGATCGCCGCCTTGGGAAGCGGAGCCGTCCTGCGAGTAAGTCTGCGCGAATTTGGTGAAATCGCCGCCCGCAGCGAGCTGCTGGCGAATCTCGAGTTCCTTCTCGCGCGCATCCTGCTCGGACAACGCACCCTGGCCGACACGCAGCAGAATATGGCGCACATGCGTCTGCACGAGCCTCGGCGTCTGGCTTGCCGAGCCGCCCACTCCCGTTTGCCGATCGACGAGGCGCATGATCTCGAAGCCGTGCTCCGTGCGGATCAGATCCGGATTGACTTGACCGGGCCGCAACTGCGAAGACGCCTGAACGAACTGGTCGGGCAGCTTCGACGGTGGCAGAAAGCCGAGATCGCCGCCCTTTTTCGCGTCAGCGGCCTGCGAATCGGCTTTCGCCAGCGACTCGAAGTTGGCGCCCCCCTTGGCGCGATCGAGAATCCCCTGCGCCTTTAGCTGGGCCGCGGCGAGCACGTCTTCGGGCGCCCCGTCGGGCACTTGCACGAGTATGTGCTCGATGCGCAGATCCTGCTCCGCCTTAGCGTCCGGACCGCGCTGGCTCGCGATGTAGTTGGCGACCTCGGCATCGGACACGCTGATCTTGCTGTCGACTTCGCGCTCGCGCAGTTTTGAAAGCGTGAGTTCGGTGCGCGCGTCGCGCGTGAAGATGGACCAAGGCACGCCTTCGGCCTCGAGCCGGGCCCGGTACACATCGAGCGTCATATGGTTGGCCTGTGCAAGACGCGTCAACGTCGACTGCACAGCCGCGTCGTCGACCGTGATGCCGTCGTCCTTCGCCTTTTGCAGCTGGATGCGCTCGAGCACCATCTGATCGAGCACCTGGTGCGTCAACTGGTCGGCCGACGGCAGCGGCGCGTTCTGCTGTTGCAGGCGGCGCTTGACGAGGTCCACGCGCGTCTGTAGCTCGCGCTGCGTGATGACGTCGTCGTTGACAATGGCCGCGACCGCGTCGACGGCTTGCCCCTCGACCGCGCCGAC
>JAXDQB010000388.1:0-2876 GCA_034668065.1 Paraburkholderia sp. | reverse complement strand
GGATCATCCTGACTCGCGCCAGAGCGGCCCCTTCCCACCACCATGTTGATGTCTGACGGTGCGAGGATCCGCTCGAACGGCACACCCGCGCCCGGGGACGTGCCTTTTCGATAGACACTCCCACCGTCGAAGCCAAGCACATCCGTCGCTTGCCCATTAAAGGGCGAAGCATCCGCTTGAGAAGCCGCAGCCAATAGCTGGTCCACGGCCGCCTGTGCTGCCTGCCTCACGGCCGGAATCAACGACGCGGTAGCCATGGAACCGCCAGACATCGGTCCCGGTGGCAAGCGAGTATCGCCGATCACCACCGAGATCTTGCCGAGTGCGATGCCGGTCACATCGGCCACCAATTGCGCCAACACCGTGTACGTACCCGTTCCGATGTCCTGGGTCGCCGTCGATACGCGTGCGGTGCCGTCACTGTGCAATTCGACGATGGCTTCCGTCGCCAATCGTCTCGCTGCCCACGACCCTGCTGCGACACCCCAGCCAACCACCAAGCCGTCGCGACGCATGGAGCCAACCGCTTTCGTGCGTTTCTCCCAGCCGAATTTTTCCGCGCCGATCGTGAGGCACTCCTTCAAATGCCGCGAGGAAAACGGCACATTCAGGCTTTCGTCGATCTTGGGCTCATTGATCAGGCGCAACTGGACGGGGTCGACATTCAACTTGATGGCGAGTTCGTCGACGGCCGACTCGATGGCGAACAGGCCAGGAACGGCACCCGGGCCACGCATTGAAGTACTGGGCGCGATGTCCCGGCGCGCATATGCCGAAGTCGAGCGCAGGTTAGGGGTGCTATAGAGGTAGCCCGTTGTCTCGCTGCAATTCTCTTTGCGTGTTTCCTGGCGGGCCGTTTGATAGACGTAGTCGTGCTGAAGCGACGTGAGACGCCCGTCGGCGGTTGCCGACAAGCGCATACGCTGCTCCGTGCTGGTACGGTGCCCCACGTTGTGGAACATCATCTCGCGGGAGAGCACCAGCTTGATGGGCCGCCGAAGATTGCGGGCCGCTGCGGCGGCGAGCAACGAGTGGGACCACGGAAACAGCTTGCCGCCGAACCCGGAGCCCAGGTACTTCATGATGACGCGTACCCGGTCTTCCGACACGCCCAGCATCAACGCAATGACATGGCGGTGATTGACGACCGACTGTGACGTTTCGTACAACGTATAGTTCGTGCCATCGAATGCGGCCACCGTCGCATGCAATTCGATCGGGTTGTGCGTTTCGATCGGCGTCGTATAGGTATAGTCCACTTTCAGCCCACCGGGCGCAGCCGCGAAAGCGCCCGCCGCATCGCCCCGCTGGGTTTCGAGCGACGGCGTCACTTCCGCCGACATCTCCGTGCGCACGTCCGGTCGGCTCGACGCATACGTCACCTTCACGGCTTGAGCCGCTGCAGTTGCCTGCTCGAAAGTATCGGCAACCACTAACCCAATGTATTGGCCGTAGTAGTAAATGTTGTCGTCTTCGAACGGTGGGCGCTTTTCGTCGATTCTCGCGTCCATCGAGAAGCCGGCGCGATAAAACTTTCCAAAGTTCTCGCGCGTGAAGACTGCCCGGACACCGGGCATCTTCGAGGCGACGGAGGTATCCAGACGCGTGATGCGCCCTTTGGCGACTGTCGCGCAAACCGGCACGGCGTAAAGCTGACCGGGCAAGTTGATATCCGAGGTGTACCTCGCCGTGCCGCTGACTTTGAACGGCCCGTCAATTCGAGCGAAGTCGCCGCCGATGATCGGTTGTGTTTTTTTGGTAGGTGATTGCATATTTTCTCCGCGTCACGACCGCTAGGTCACGCGTTCTGCGTGGCAAGCTTGAGCGCGTGCTGGATGCAGCGTTTTGCGAGTTCGACCTTATAGCCGTTCTGACTTTGCGGGCGCGCCGATTGGAGCGCCGCTTCGGCTGCCGCTTGGAATGTCGCTGCGTCAGGCGCGCGGCCTTGCAACACGGCTTCTGCCTCTTTCGAGCGCCACGGTCTGACGCCAACGCCGCCCAGAGCGATTCGGATGTAATCGATCCTGCCTGAGCTCACCGCCACGACAACCGCGGCTGAAGCCAGCGCAAATTCATACGACGCGCGGTCGCGGAGTTTCAGATAGGTGCTCCGTGTGCCGGGGACAGGCGCGGGGAGCGTCACATGAGTGATCAATTCACCGGGGTTGAGCGTGGTTTCACGTTCAGGCGTGCTCCCGGGCAAAAGGAAAAAATCGTCAATTGCAATGCTTCGTGTTCCGTGCTCACTGGCGGTATGAATCGTGGCCTCGAGCGCAGTCATCGCGACACTCATGTCGGACGGATTGGTGGCGATGCAGTGGTCGCTGGTCCCGAGAATGGCGAGGTTTCGATTGAAGCCTTCGATCGCGGAACAACCGGTGCCGGGCTCACGCTTATTGCACGGCGTTTTGGCATCGCGAAAGTACACGCAGCGTGTACGCTGCAAGAGGTTGCCGCCGGTCGTCGCCATGTTTCGCAATTGGGCGGAAGCGCCGGAAAGCAATGCCTCACTCAGAACGGGGTAGTGCTTCTTGACCAGCGGATGATTCGCGAGATCCGAATTGCGCACGGTAGCGCCGATCTTGAGGCCTCCGCCGCTGATTTCCTCGATCTCGGCGAGCGGCAGGCGATGAATGTCGATCACCTGAGCCGGCCGCTCTACGTCCAGCTTCATTAAGTCGAGCAGCGTTGTACCTCCCGCGAGGAAGCGTACTGAAGCGCCGTTTTGCCCGTCGGCGGCAGTCTTTGCGAGTTCGATCGCCTGATTGACGTCAGACGCGCGCTTAAGTTGAAAGGTTTCCATTCATACGCTCCGCTTAAGCTTTCCCACGAACTTGCTGGATCGCGGACACGATGTTCGAATAGGCACCGCAACG
>JAXDQB010000387.1:0-3694 GCA_034668065.1 Paraburkholderia sp. | reverse complement strand
GCCGTCTCGTCGAATGCGGCGCCCGCGGCCTTCTTCAGTTTGCCGCCTTCCACCGTCACGAAGCTCGGGCAAAAGCCGTTCACGCACGAGTAGTCCTTGTTGCACGACGATTGATCGATGCGCCGCTTGCGCCCGAGCGGCGTCTCAACGGGCTCGACCGAGAGGCAATTCGACTGCACGCCGCAGTCACCACAGCCTTCGCAGACTTCCTCATTGATGAACAGGCGCTTGTCGGGATCGGGAAACTCGCCTTTTTTGCGGCGGCGGCGTTTTTCGGCCGCGCAAGTCTGGTCGTAGATCAGGACACTGACGCCGGTAACCTCGCGTAGTTCGCGCTGTACGGCGTCAAGCTCGCGCCGATGGTGGAAAGTGGTGCCCTTCGGAAAGAGATCGTGATGGCCGTCGTACTTTTCGGGCTCGTCGGAAACAACGACGAAGCGCGATACGCCCTCGGCCTCGACCTGGCGGGCGATCTGCGGGACCGAGATGCTGCCGTCGACGGGCTGCCCGCCCGTCATTGCGACTGCGTCGTTGTAGAGAATCTTGTAGGTGATGTTCGTCTTTGCCGCAACAGCCTGACGAATTGCGAGAATGCCCGAATGAAAATAGGTGCCGTCGCCAAGATTCTGGAAAACGTGGCGCGTCTTCGTGAACATCGAATGCGAAGCCCAGTCGACGCCTTCGCCGCCCATCTGAATGAGCCCCGTCGTGCCACGATCCATCCATGACGCCATGAAATGGCAGCCGATGCCTGCCTGCGCGATCGAGCCTTCGGGCACCTTCGTCGACGTGTTGTGCGGGCAGCCCGAGCAGAAGTAGGGCGTGCGCTTGACCGCGTCGGCCACATTCGAAAGGATCTGCGGCGCAACGAGATCGACGACGCGCTCGCGCCGATCGAGCGCGGGCTTGTGGCGCGCGAGCCATTGCGCGAAGACTGGAAGCACGCGCGAGGGCCGAAGTTCGCCGAGCGCGGACAAGAGCGGCGCGCCCGTCGCATCGTGCTTGCCGATCACGCGCGGGCGCGAGACGGCATCGCGATTGTAAAGGTGCTCCTTGATTTGCTGCTCGACGACGGGACCTTTCTCCTCGATGACGAGCACTTCGCCCAAGCCCTCGACGAACGCTTCGATACGCGTCGTTTCGAGCGGGAACGACAAGCCGACCTTGTAGATCCGCACGCCCGCGGCGTCGAGCTGCGCGACGGACAGATCGAGGCGGCGCAAGGCTTCCATCAGGTCCAGATGCGCCTTGCCGCAAGTGACGATGCCGATGTTCGCTTGCGGGCTCGCCGCGATCCATTTGTCGATGCTGCTCGCCCGTGCGAAGCTGCGCACGGCATCGAGCTTGGCTGCAAGGCGCGCTTCGATCGAGAGGCTCGGCAGATCGGGCCAGCGGTTGTGCAGGCCCTGCGCCGGCGGGGCGAAATCGACCGGCGCATTCCATTCGGTGCTGAGCGCATCGAGATCGACGCTCGAGCCTGATTCGACAGTCTCCGAGATCGCCTTGAATCCGACCCATGCGCCCGAGAAGCGAGAGAGCGCGAAACCGTACCCGCCGAACTCGAGCATCTCGGCGACGTTCGACGGATTTACGATCGGCATATGCCACGCCATCATCGCGAAGTCGCTTTGATGCGGCATCGACGACGAAACGCAGCCGTGATCGTCACCCGCCACGACGAGCACGCCGCCGTGCGGCGACGAGCCGTAGGCGTTGCCGTGCTTCAGAGCGTCGCCCGCGCGGTCGACGCCGGGCCCCTTGCCGTACCACATCGCGAAGACGCCATCGACCGTGCGCGCCTCATCCGCTTCCACGCGCTGCGTGCCGAGCACCGCGGTGCCGCCGAGCTCTTCGTTGATCGCGGGCAAAAAGCGTATGTCGTGTGTGTCGAGCAGCTTCTGCGCCTTCCATAGTTGCTGATCGACCATGCCGAGCGGAGAGCCTCGGTAGCCGCTCACGAAGCCGGCCGTGTTCAAGCCGTGTGCGCGGTCGAGCCGGCGTTGCGTGAGCATAATCCGCACGAGTGCCTGGGTGCCGGTCAGAAAAATGCGCCCGCGTGTGGCGGCCAGATTGTCAGTGAGCCGGTAATCCGATAGGGAAGGCGTGCCGTCGATCGGCTGGCGGGCGGTCATATGAGGGCTCCTGTTCTCCGGCGCGGCGCGGTGGTTCTGCGGCAGATCGGGCGGCGCATATCGGCGTGGGAAGCCTCCATTCTTTCCCGGTAATGGCGGATGATTTTTGCTATATCGCTTGCCGGTCTGGCATGGCGCGGGGGTTTTTGTGCGAATTGGCCCGTTTGGGAGAGAAAATTTGCTGGCGCAGGAGCTGACCGTTTGCGCTTCGTCTCTCGTACACCGGCGGCTCACCGTCCGGGTTCACCTCTTTCATCCTTTTCACATCGGAGTGGCGTGATGCTGCTCTTCGGATTCGAGCGCGACGACGTCGTGAAAATGCGCGTAGTCGATGTGCCGGACATTCTCTTCGTCGTCGTAGATCAGATCGACGAAGCGGTGCTGCCAGCGAATCTCCGCGTGCGACCACGTGTAGCGCGCTTCCATCCGCTGCGTCGTCGTTTCGTCGGCTCCCGCCACATAGATCATGAGCGAGGCGCTGCACGCCGCAAGGCTTTCAGCCGTTTCGCCGTAAAGCGGACTCGCCTCATCAATGACATGCATGATGTTCCAGCTGAGCAGGAAAATCGGGTGGCGCTCGCGCAGGAGCTCCAAGTCGGTGATACGCCAGAGCCAAAAGCCCTCGGGTGTCGATTCCTTACGCATCAAACGCAGTTTTGCCTCGGTTTCGACGATGACGTTCTGGCGCGCGTTCGCGGCGCGCACCATCAGCGTCGGCTTTCCGTCGAGCGGCCGCACGATCGCGTATCGGGAAAAAATTATTCGTGCGCGGGGGCGCGAAAACCGCACGAAGATCACGCCCGTGGCTAACGCGATGCTCGACATGCCGATAAAGATCTCGAGTGTTGCGATGGCGTGCGCGTAGACGGTTTGCGGGTGCATATCGCCGTAGCCGACTGTCGCGAGCGTTTCGACGCTGAAGAAGAACGCGCCGAGAAAGCCCGGTGGAGACTGGTTGGCGATCGGTGACGTGCCGCAGAGATAAAGCAGCGAAAACGTGGTGTTGAGCAGCAGGAAAAGCGCCGCAAGAGCGCCAAAAAACACGGGCCAGCTTGCCGTCAGCGCTTGGTGATAAAGATCAAGCCAACCCGTCGCGGGCATGCCGTGCGTGACGACCGTACCTGTTTGCATGTGCACCGTACGACCGCTCGCGCGCCGTCTGGCGCCGCGCAGATGCTTGCGCTGGGCTGCGGCGTGGTTCTCGGTGTCAGTCTGCTGCTGCGTGTTCGATCGCATGGCGCCGGCCCCGTGATTCCGTGACGGATCGGGCCTGAGCGTATCACGTCGGCGCGGCCCTGCGGATCAAGGAAACGCTTTGGGTTTCGGTACGCCGGCACCGTTGGGACTGACGTCCCGCGTGCGCAGGCTAAAGCTCGATTTCGCCGAGGATCCGGTGAGCCAGCGCCTTGCCTTCCTCCAGCGCTTCCGATGCCGTTGCGTTGGGCGTGTCGACCTCGTAGGACGTCGTTTCGAGATCGGTCGCGTCGTCCCGGGCGAGCGAAACGATACCCTGGAACTGCCCGTCATCGAGCTTGCGCACCGTCACCGTCGCGGTGTAGATG
>JAXDQB010000386.1:0-6033 GCA_034668065.1 Paraburkholderia sp. | reverse complement strand
ACCTGCGCGAGCGCGGTGCTTTCGGCGCCGGCGGCATGCCCGAGCCGCGCCTCGACGGCCTGCTCGATCTCGTTGCGCTCGGCACCGTTGCCGACGTCGTCAAGCTCGACGGCAACAATCGCGTCCTCGTCGCACAAGGGCTGTCTCGAATTCGCCGCGGCCGGATGCACCCGGGCGTCGCGGCGCTGTTCCGCGCGGCAGGCCGCGATGCGCGCGCCGCCTCGGGCTTCGATCTCGGTTTCGCACTCGGGCCTCGCCTGAACGCGGCGGGGCGTCTTTCCGACATGTCGCTCGGCATCGAGTGCTTGATTACGGACGATGTCGGCCGTGCCTGGGAGCTTGCGCAACAACTTGACGCCATGAACCGCGAGCGCCGCGAAATCGAAGCAGGCATGCAGGAACAGGCGCTCATCGACCTTGCCGCGCTCGATCCGGCCGAATCCGCGACGATCACGCTTTTCAATCGTGAATGGCATCAGGGCGTGATCGGAATCGTCGCAAGCCGGATCAAGGAGAAGTTTTACCGCCCGGCATTCACATTCGCGCCGGCCGACTCGAGCGGCACGCTCGTCAAGGGCTCCGGCCGCTCAATTGCTGGCTTTCATTTGCGCGATGCACTCGATCTAATGGCAAAACGCGAGCCCGGGATGCTCACCAAGTTCGGGGGGCACGCAATGGCGGCGGGCTTGACGCTCGCCGCAGCCGACGTGCCGCGTTTCACAGCGGCCTTCGAAGCGGTGGGCAGGGAGTGGCTAACCGAGGATGCGCTTGCGCGCGTGGTCATGACCGACGGCGATTTGGAAGACGCCTATTTCACGCCGCAATTCGTCGAGATGATCGATGCGGCCGTCTGGGGCCAGGGGTTCCCCGCCCCTACGTTTTCAGGGGAATTCGATGTTATGTCGCAAACGCTCGTGAAGGACCGGCACTTGAAGCTTCAACTGATGCGAGGCCGCCAGCGCTTCCAGGCAATTTGGTTCAATCGCACGGAGTCGCTGCCAGCGCGGGCGCGTGTCGCCTATCGGCTTGCCAGCGACACGTGGAACGGCGTGTCGCGTGTGCAGTTGATTGTCGAACATGCGGTGGCGCAGGATTAGGCCGAGCTCTGTTCCCGTTATTACGAATCGCTAAAACGCACAGGCAAGCGCGGCAAAGACGCGGAAGATGTTCGCGTTCACTAAGCGGAAGTTGCCCGAAAGCGTTTGCGAATGCATCGGGCGCGGCGCACTCTGCCGCCCCACCGTCGATGCCAGCGACCACGCGCACCCAACGTCCCGGCCCACACCCCCGATCGGCTATAATTTCCCCCTTTTACGAAACGAAGCAGATCGACATGGAAGCGGAACGTCTCAACGCTATCGAGGGCTCTCTCGCCGACCTGCGCCGCCGCGCAGGCGAGCTACGGGGGTATCTTTGACTACGACGCCAAAGCAGCGCGTCTAGCCGAAGTCAACAAGGAACTCGAAGACCCCAACGTCTGGAACGACTCGAAGCACGCCCAGGCTCTAGGCAGGGAAAAGAAGTCGCTCGAGGCCGTCGTCCTCGCACTCACCTCGCTCGATAGCGATCTGCGCGACGCGCAGGATCTCTTCGAGATGGCGCGCGAAGAAAACGATGACGAGACGCTCGTCGCCTGCGAAGCCGATGCGACATCGCTCGAAAATCGCGTCGCCGACATGGAGTTTCGCCGGATGTTCTCGAATCCGGCCGACCCGAACAACGCATTTATCGACATCCAGGCCGGCGCCGGCGGCACCGAGGCGTGCGACTGGGCGGCGATGCTGCTGCGCCAGTACCTGCGCTACTGCGAACGCAAGGGCTTCAAGACTGAAGTGCTCGAAGAGTCCGAAGGCGACGTGGCCGGCATCAAGAGCGCGACGATCAAGGTCGAAGGCGAATACGCCTACGGATTCCTGCGCACGGAGACGGGCATCCACCGGCTGGTGCGCAAGTCGCCGTTCGACTCATCGGGCGGACGCCACACGTCGTTCTCGTCGGTATTCGTCTACCCCGAAGTCGACGATTCGATCGAAGTCGACATTAATCCCGCGGACCTGCGCATCGACACGTTCCGCGCCTCGGGCGCGGGCGGTCAGCACATCAACAAGACCGATTCGGCCATTCGCATCACGCACTTGCCGACAAACATCGTCGTGCAGTGCCAGAACGACCGCTCGCAGCACCGCAACCGCGCCGAAGCGATGGCGATGCTGAAATCGCGCCTCTACGAGGCCGAATTGCGCAAGCGCCAGGCGGAGCAAGACAAGCTCGAATCGAGCAAGACGGACGTGGGCTGGGGGCATCAGATCCGCTCGTACGTCCTCGACCAAAGCCGCATCAAAGATTTGCGCACGAACGTAGAAATCAGCAACACGAAAGCCGTGCTTGACGGGGATCTCGACGAGCTCATCAGCGCGAGCCTCAAGCAAGGTGTATGAAGCCAAGATCATGACCGAACCGACCCTTCCGAGCCTGGACAACGGCGCCGACGAGAACAAGATCATCGCCGAGCGCCGCGAAAAGCTGCACGCGCTGCGCGAGTCGGGCGTTGCATACCCGAATGACTTCTGCCCGACCCACCGCGCGGACGATCTGCAGACGGCCTATGCCGAGACCGATAAAGACGCGCTCGAAGCCACTGGGCTTTCGGTCGCTATCGCGGGCCGGATGATGCTCAAACGCGTGATGGGCAAAGCCAGCTTCGCCACGGTACAGGACGGCTCCGGCCAAATCCAGTTCTTCGTGACGCCGGCTGACGTCGGCGCCGAGGCGTATGAAGCGTTCAAGAAGTGGGACCTCGGCGACATCATCGCCGCGCGCGGCGTGCTCTTTCGCACGAACAAAGGCGAGTTGTCCGTCCGCTGCACCGAGCTGCGACTGCTCGCGAAGGCGCTGCGTCCGCTGCCCGACAAGTTCCACGGTCTCGCCGACCAGGAAACGCGCTACCGCCAGCGCTATGTCGATCTCATCGTCACGCCGGAGGCGCGCAAGACGTTCATCGCGCGCACCAAGGCCGTGGCGTCGATTCGCAAGTTCATGGGCGACGCCGAGTTCATGGAAGTCGAAACTCCGATGCTGCACCCGATTCCGGGCGGCGCGGCGGCGAAGCCTTTCATCACTCACCACAATGCGCTCGACATGCAGATGTTTTTGCGCATTGCGCCGGAACTCTACCTGAAGCGTCTGGTCGTCGGCGGCTTCGAGCGTGTATTCGAAATCAATCGCAACTTCCGCAATGAAGGGGTGTCGCCGCGGCACAATCCGGAATTCACGATGATGGAGTTCTATGCCGCGTACACGGACTACGTGTGGCAGATGGACTTCACGGAACAGCTGATTCGACAGACCGCGATCGACGCGCTCGGAACGGCGACGATCACCTATCAAGGCCGTGAGCTCGATCTCGCCAAGCCCTTCCATCGCCTGACGATCACGCAGGCCATCCGCAAGTACGCGCCCGACTACACCGATGCGCAGCTCTCCGACGCCGCGTTCCTGCGCACGGAACTGAAACGCCTGGGCGTGGACACGACGCAGCCGGCATTCCTTAACGCCGGTGTCGGCGCGCTGCAGCTATCGCTCTTCGAAGAGACGGCCGAGGCGCAGCTATGGGAGCCCACGTTCATCATCGACTATCCGCTGGAAGTGTCGCCGCTTGCGCGCGCATCGGATTCGGTCGAAGGCATCACCGAACGCTTCGAGCTCTTCATCACGGGCCGTGAAATCGCCAATGGGTTTTCGGAGCTCAACGACCCTGAAGACCAGGCTGCCCGGTTCAAGAAGCAGGTGGACCAGAAAGACGCCGGTGACGAGGAGGCGATGTATTACGACGCCGATTACATTCGCGCACTCGAATACGGAATGCCGCCGACAGGCGGCTGTGGCATCGGCATCGACCGTCTCGTGATGCTGCTCACCGACAGCCCGAGCATCCGCGACGTGATTCTCTTCCCCCATCTACGGCGCGAAGACTGATCCCCGAGCCCGTCGCAATTTTGTAACCATCGGTAAAAGCTGCGCGGCAGGCGCCCCTGAGGACTCGAGCGGGGCGCCATCGCACCGTGCTAATCCGCCAAAAACGGCGATGTTTTCTCGAATGAAAGCGTTGCCCGGCCGCTTCGCGCGACGCGCTGCGAGTTACAAATTGAAACGCCCCGCCACGGCCTATGGCGGACACTGTCGAAGTAAAAGCAACACCGTTTCGACGAGGTCTCCCATGAATCAACCCGCGGCGCCGCCCCGCCGTCTTCATCCGCTCATTGCCGCGGCAGCGACGACAATCATCATCGCCAGTCTGGCAGCCACCGCCGCCATCACAGGGCTTTTTCCGAAGGCATCGAGTACGGGTGCGCAAAGCGAGCAAACGCAATCGGCTCAGGTCGCCAACCAGCCTGTGGTTGATTCTGCCGCCCCCGCGGCTGCGCAGACTATCGCACCGCAGCAACCGGCGGCGGCAGCGGGCCAAGCCGCTCTGGCCGGCCACCCGGTTCAGTCCGCCCAGTCCGCCCAGGTGCAGCAAGCGCCGGTTCAGACGTCCCCGGCACCTGAAGCTCCGCTGGCCGACCAGGCGCAGTACACAGTACGGCACCCGTATGGGCTTTATGCACAACAGCAACCGGGCGGGCAGCCCTATGCCACCCCGCAGCCCCCACCGCAAGCCGCTGCGTGCTCGAGTTGCGGCACCGTCGAATCGATTGTGCAGATGCGCCGTCCAGGCCATGGAACAGGAGTCGGCGCAGTGGGAGGAGCCGTGGCCGGAGGCTTGGTCGGTAATCAGTTCGGGGCCGGTACGGGCCGCACCGCGATGACGATCCTCGGCGCGGTGGGCGGCGGTTTCGCCGGCAATGCGGTCGAAAAGCGCCTGCGCAGCGAGACCGACTATCAGGTGCGGGTGCGGATGGAAAACGGCCGGATGCGCTACTTCACCTACCGGCAACCACCGCCGTTCCAGCAGGGAGAGCCGGTCCGCATTTTGCGCGGCTCGCTCGTCGCGCGTTAAAACGGGCGTTGCGCGCCGCACAAAAAAGGCGATCCGCGAAGGATCGCCTTTTTTATCGCCACATATGCCCAGACACGCAGACACATGCGCGACCGTCGCCGGAAGCGCAACTCACTCCGCGGCGTCTTCGATCCAGGCCAGCTGAATTGCTTCGAGGATCTTTTCGTTCGAGCGTTCAGGGTCATCTTCGAAGCCCTCCAGCTCGGTAACCCACCGATGCAAATCAGTGAACCGCACGTATTGCGGATCAATGTCTCCGTGCTTGTCGGTGAGGGCCATTGCGATTGTTTGCACGTCGGTCCACCTCATGGCTTGCACCCTCCTGATCAGTGATTTTCTTTCGCATGATTGATCGAATAGCGCGGAATCTCAACCACAAGATCCTCGCCCTCGGGCACGAGCGCCTGGCATGAAAGCCGAGAAGTCGGCTCGAGTCCCCATGCCTTGTCGAGCAAATCGTCCTCATTCTCCTCCGACGGTTCGAGCGCGCCGAATCCCTCCCGGACAACCACGTGACAGGTCGTGCAGGCGCACGACAATTCGCAAGCATGCTCGATGTCGATCCCGTTTTCGAGCAGCGCAGCACAGATACTCTTACCCGGTTCGGCCTCGATGACCGCCCCCTCGGGGCACAGTTCGATATGGGGCAGGACAACGATTTGCGGCATACAGATTCCGTTCAGTCTAATGAAATGCAGTGGCACTGCGGCATTCAGCCGTGCCAATTGTACGGCGTACGGCGTATGGCGGTATGGCAACGCACCGGCAGGAACACGGCTTTTGCGCCGCCGCTCCGGCAGTCGGCGTCGCTCGGGCCAATCGCCGTCGCTCAGATCTCGTCGAGGCGACGGCCTTGCAACGCCTTTCGAATGCTCTTGTTCATGCGGCGGGCGGCGAACTCGTCCGTTTCGACTGCGAGCGCCTTCGTGGCCGCTTCGATCGCATCGGCATCGTTGCCTTGTGCCGCCTGGCGCAAGGCAGCCAATGCCGCATCAACGCTCGCCCGCTCGGCGGCTTCCAGCAATTCGCCGTCG
>JAXDQB010000385.1:0-2641 GCA_034668065.1 Paraburkholderia sp. | reverse complement strand
CCGAACGTACTGTGCGTGCGCTGATAGCGGCGAATCAGATCCTGCATCGTCGCCGAAACAAAGAAGTATTCCTGGCGCAGCCGCAACTCGCGGCCGGCCGGCGTCGAATCATCCGGATACAGCAGCCGCGACACGTTCTCCGACATGTTCTTGGTGTCGACCGCGTTGCGGTAATCGCCGCGGTTGAACGCGCCGAGGTCGAGTTCTTCGGTGGCGCGCGCGGACCACAGGCGCAGCGTGTTCGTCGCACTGGTCGCGTAACCCGGAATCACCGTGTCGTAGGCCGTGGCGTTGACATGCTGGGTGTCGATCCAGTCGACGTGCTCGCCACGCTGCACCGTGCGGCCGCCGAAATGCACCATGTACTTGATCTCGGGTCGCGGAAACTCCCACGGATTGCCCGCGCGCAGCCAGTAGTCCGGCGCCTCGACCTGCTCGCCGTTGACGATCTCCTGACGGAACATGCCGTATTCGTAACGGATGCCGTAGCCGAAGCCAGGAATGCCGAGCGTCGCCATCGAGTCGAGGAAACACGCGGCCAGCCGGCCGAGACCGCCATTGCCGAGCGCGGCGTCGGGCTCGATGTCGATGAGCGCATCCATATCGACGCCCAATCCGGCCAGCGCTTCCTTCATCTGATCGTGAATGCCGAGAGCGAGCAATGCATTCGTAAAGGTTCGGCCGATCAGGAATTCCATCGACAGGTAGTAGACGCGCTTCACATCCTGCTCGTATTGCAGGCGGGTGGTTTTCATCCAGCGCGCGACGAGCCGGTCGCGCACGGCAAGCGCTGCGGCGTGCAGCCAGTCATGCGGATGCGCGGTGACGGCGTCCTTGCCGACGCCGTACATCATGCGATTGGAAATTGAGCGCCGTAGCGCTTCGACGGTACTGTTGAGCTGGTCGAATTCCAGATCGACGGCTGTCATCGAGGCCTCCGGGGAAAAAGCCGCGACATGCGCGAACCGCACAGATGACGGACGGGAGGCGCGTGCCGGTCAGGCGGGTTAAGAAACAGAGTAGGACATTTTACGACTCCCGGATGCCGGCGAGCGCGGCTGCTGCCCACGCACATGCCATGCCCGCCTGTGCGCGCGACCCATGCGCCCGCTTGTCCGCTTCGGAGCGCACGCGGCGCGAAGGGCGAGTGGCTCGGCAATGCACGCGCGCATCGAGGCGTCGTTACGGCGCAGCTTCGAGCGCAATCGGGACCGGGGTCGGGGGTCACGCGCAGACCAATATTTTTTCGACGCATGCGGTGCGAATGGCCGGACCATGTGGCCGCATTCATGGTGGAATCGCGGACTTCGTCTGCGGAACCATCGACGCGTCACGCGCGACAGGTGCGAACAAAGCGCATCGCGCGCGCCACGGGAGCAAAGGCGCACCAATCTGGACACACCTCGCGAGGCTGACAGTTAGTTGCGTCTACACAGGGCTGCGTGCGAGACGGATAGCAATGCGTTCGCTGCAAGATTCCCGCGTCTCTGCAACAATCGCTACATTTGCCGCGCGGGACGCTTGGGGCGCTTGCTTCCCAAGCCCGCGCTCCCGATCGACGCACCTTTTTGCCGCTCGCACGCCGCATTCCAACGATTCGGCGACGCACGCATAACCCGCCGAGCCATACTTTGTCCGACAAGCCCAGCGCCGTCCCCGCGCCGCCCTTCCCCGCGGATGCCCCGATGTCCGCCGCCAACCGCCGCGCGATGGCCGCAATCATGCTCGCCGTGGCGCTCGCCACGCTCGACACCGCCATCGCCAACACCGCGTTGCCGGCCATTGCCGCCGATCTCAATGCGCCGCCTGCCGCGTCCGTGTGGATCATCAACGCCTATCAGCTCGCGACGGTCGCCACGTTGCTGCCGCTTGCCGCGCTGGGCGACATCGTCGGCCATCGACGGATATATATCGGCGGCATTGCGCTCTTCACGCTCGCGTCGCTCGCCTGCGCAATGGCGCCGACGCTGCCGCTGCTCGCCGGCGCGCGCGTGCTGCAAGGCTTGGGCGCGAGCGCGATCATGAGCGTCAATACCGCGTTGATCCGCTTCCTGTACCCGCCGCATCGGCTCGGACGCGGCCTCGGCACCAATGCGCTGATCGTGGGCGTGTCGTTCGCGGTCGGACCGACGGTGGCGTCGCTGATCCTTTCCGTTGCTCCGTGGCCGTGGCTTTTTGCAGTGAATGTCCCCCTAGGCGTGCTCGCGCTGGCTTTCGCATGGCCGGCGCTGCCGCAAACGGAGCGCGGCACGCATAACTTCGATCCGCTTGCCGCGCTGCTCAACGTGGTGACCTTTGCCGCGCTGATCTTTGCGCTCGGCGAAGCGGCGCAGCGGGCGTCGAACCAGCTCGTGCTGAGCGCGGCAGCGGTCGCGGTGATATTCGGCTTGCTGCTGATTCGCCGTGAAGCCGGCCACCCCGCGCCCATGCTGCCGGTCGACCTCTTCAAGCGGCCGGTGTTCGCGCTATCAGCGCTGACGGCCGTGTGTTCGTTCGCCGCCCAAGGCCTCGCGTTCGTGTCGCTGCCCTTCTATTTCGAGGATGTACTGCACCGCAGCCAGGTTGAAACCGGCTTTCTGATGACGCCGTGGCCGGTCGTCGTCGCGTTGGCAGCGCCGCTCGCTGGCAGCTTGTCGGACCG
>JAXDQB010000384.1:0-10246 GCA_034668065.1 Paraburkholderia sp. | reverse complement strand
CCCGCCAGTTCGGCCTGCGTTTTTCGATGAACGCCTGCGCCCCTTCGAGTGCGCTCTCGTCCATGGCATTGCAGGCGATGGTCTGCCCTGCGAGTTGATAAGCCGCCTCGATGTCCATTTCGAGTTGCCGATAGAAGAGCCCCTTGCCGGCACGCACGGCGGCGGCCGGCTTCGAACAGATACTGGATGCGAGCGCGGTGACTTGCGCATCGAGCGCGTCGAGCGGCGCCATCCGATTGATGAGGCCCTGCTCACGCGCCTGTGCGGCATCAATGAAATCCCCGGTCATGAGCATTTCGAAAGCGGCCTTGCGTGAGAGGTTGCGTGAAAGCGGCACTGCCGGTGTCGAACAAAACAGTCCGTAGTTGATGCCCGAGACGGCAAAGCGCGCGGTATCGGCCGCGACAGCGAGATCGCACATCGCCACAAGCTGGCAGCCGGCCGCGCTCGCCATTCCATGCACGCGCGCAATGACGGGCTGCGGCATACGCTGGATGGTCATCATGAGCGCCGAGCAACGCGCGAAGAGTGCACGGTAATACTCAAGCGAGGGCGCCGCACGCATCTCCTTGAAGTCGTGCCCCGCGCAGAACGCGCGACCCGCGGCCGCCACAACGACCACGCGCGCGTCGGACTTCGCGATCGTCTGGAGCGCAGCATGCAATTCGGCTATCAGTTGCTCGGACAATGCGTTGAACGCATCGGGGCGATTGAGCGTAAGCCGCACGACGCCCGGTATGCCATAAGCGTCGTGATCCACAAGAAGTATGCCGCCGGCCACGGACGGCGGTATCGACGACGGCGACGACTGGTTCGCATTCACGAATGCCTCCTTTGCGTCCTGATTGTCCTGTTTCAACCCCTCGCAGGTTCTGCTCGGCGTCGTCTCGCACCGTTGCGTGTGTTGCGCGAAGCGCGTCAAATGTCCGCGAGCGCGCGCACATGAGCAACGACGCTACGCCCGAGTGCCGACAGGTTGTAGCCGCCCTCGAGGCAACTGACGATCCGTCCGCGCGCGTGACGTTCGGCAACGCGGCGGATCTGCTCCGTGATCCACGTGTAATCGGCCTCGACGAGCCCCATGTTGCCGAGGTCATCTTCACGGTGCGCGTCGAATCCGGCCGAAATGAAGATCATCTGCGGCTTGAACGCATCCAGACGCGGCAGCCAGCTCATCGCGATCGCTTCCCTGACGGTATCGCCCTTGGTACGCGCCGGTATCGGCAGGTTGAGCATGTTCGACGCCTGATTGTCGGTGCCCGAGAACGGGTAGAACGGATGCTGAAAAAAGCTGCACATCAACACACGCTCGTCGCCCGCGAACACCGCCTCCGTGCCGTTGCCATGATGGACGTCGAAATCAACGATGGCCACGCGGGCGAGACCATGCACCTCGAGCGCATGCCGCGCCGCAATCGCAACGTTGTTGAAGAAGCAAAAGCCCATCGCTCGGGCAGGCTCCGCATGATGGCCGGGTGGCCGCACGCTGCAAAACGCGTTGTCGTAGCGCCCCTCGATGACCGCTGTGGTCGCCGCCACCGCCGCGCCCGCGGCACGCAGCGCCGCCTGCCACGTATGTGGATTCATCATCGTGTCCGGATCGATCGAGGCGTACCCTTCTGTCGGCGCGCGGCTTCGAATGTAATCGATGTGTGCGCGCGTATGCACGCGGGCGAGACTGTCGATGTCTGCGAGCGGGGCCACCTCGCGCATGATCAGCGGCGCGATGCGGCTGGCAATGAGCTGGTCTTCGATCGCCTGCAAGCGCTCGGGACATTCGGGATGGCCGCGACCCATCTCGTGCAGCAAACAATCGGAGTGGGAATAAAAAGCAGTCGCCATATTCGTTCGCCTGCCGCGCACGGCAGTCTTCTATATCGGCAATAGTCTCGGGAGTAAGACTACGTTACCACACGCCCACCGCTGCCGTTCGCCCGAATGCCGGCGTTCGCGGCGATCCCTCAATGCCACGATGCCACATCGCGGTTTCGCGTACGGCGCCCGTTCGCTATACTGCGCCGAGCCTTCCGGGCCGATATGCAATTTGACGCATTTTTTCCACGCAACCGCTTACACATTGCCTGGCGTGCCTGCGCCTTGCCCGCTCGAACATGATCGTTACCATCGCTTCAAGCTCAGCCAAGCGGTTGCGTCTCGCCGCAATCATCGCCACGGCAGCCCTGGCTGCCGCCGGATCGCCAAACGCCTGCGCGCAGACGGCTCCAGGCAGCAGCCCACTGGCAATCGTTACGCAAAATCAGCTACCGCTAGGGCCGCAAGAGCCTCAGAGCAACCCGCCCGGGGAAGGGAGCCTTCAGCAGCGCTATGTGAACAATGCGGATGTCGACTCGTTTATCGATGACATGGTCGCGCGGTACGACTTCGACCCCGCGGCGCTGCATGCGCTCTTCGCGAGCGCCGAATACTCGGCCACGGCCGTCAAACTTGTGATGCCTGCGCCGACGCCCGCGGTCAGGAATTGGCTCGTCTACCAGTCACGCTTCCTCGACCCGGTTCGCATCAATGCCGGCGTCAAGTTCTGGAACGACAATCGCGCGGCGCTCGAGCGCGCCTACGAGCAATACGGCGTGCCGCCCGAGATCATCGTGGGCATCATCGGGGTGGAGACGATGTACGGCCGCTATATGGGCAACTTCCGCGTGCTCGACGCGCTCACGACACTTGCCTTCGACTATCCGAACACGCCGAACCGCGCCGAACGCGAGATGACGTTCCGCAAGAACCTCGAGGATTACCTCGTCTGGACTCGCAATGCGCAACTCGACCCGACCAGCGTGCTGGGTTCGTACACTGGCGCGATCGGCATCCCGCAGTTTCTGCCCAGCAGCATCGTGCAGTACGCTGTCGACTATGAGGGCAACAGCCATATCGACCTGCGCGCGAGCCCGGCCGACGCGATCGGCAGTGTCGCCCACTACCTGAGCGAGAACGGCTGGAGCACGGGCCGCCCGGTCGTCTGGAAGATTGAGCACGACGCGGGCAGCCTCGGCATCGCACAAGCCGCGGCCGACGGGCGGCCGGAACCGCACTGGCCCCTGTCGCAGATGCTGCAAGCGGGCTTGGTGCTCGACGAGCAGAACCTCGACACATCGGCCGAAGGCAGCACGCCCGTGCTCGTCATCGATTTGCCGAGCCCGGGGGAACCGACCGACTACATGCTCGGCCTGCAAAACTTCTATGTGCTCACACGCTACAACCGGAGCTTCTTCTACGCACTCGCCGTGTACGAGCTCGGCGAGCGCGTGAAGGCGAGCATGCCCGCCGAAACGGTTAGCACGCAAGCAGGCAGCACGCCGGCGCCGTCCCCTGCGTTTATGCCGGCACCGGCAACTAGGCCTGCGCCCAATCCAGCTTCGCAGTAACGAGCACCGAGGTACTGCGCGGCTTCACGGCCCGCGTCAAGCCGGAAATACGCCCGTCGACAGATAACGATCGCCGCGATCGCAGACAATGAACACGATCGTTGCATTCTCGACCTGACGGGCGACGCGCATCGCGACTTCGCATGCGCCACCCGATGAAATGCCGCAGAAAATGCCTTCGACAGCCGCCATGCGCCGCGCCATCGCCTCGGCCGCCGCCTGCGACACGTTCTCCGTGCGATCGACACGACTGCGCTCGAAAATTTTCGGCAGATAGGCCTCGGGCCATTTGCGAATGCCCGGGATGCGCGAACCCTCGTCAGGCTGCGCGCCGATGATCTCGACTGCGCTGTTCTTTTCCTTCAGATACTGCGAGACGCCCATGATCGTACCGGTCGTCCCCATCGACGACGCGAAATGGGTGATGCGCCCCTGCGTGTCGCGCCAGATTTCGGGGCCCGTGCCTTCGTAGTGCGCGAGCGGATTGTCCGGATTCGCGAATTGATCGAGGATGACGCCTTTGCCTTCGCGTTGCATCTGCTCGGCGAGATCACGCGCGTATTCCATCCCGCCCTTGACAGGCGTGAGGACGATCTCTGCACCGTACGCGGCCATGCTCTGGCGCCGCTCGACCGAGAGGTCCTCCGGCATCACGAGCACCATCTTGTAGCCGCGAATCGCCGCGGCCATTGCAAGTGCGATGCCGGTATTGCCGCTTGTCGATTCGATCAGCGTGTCACCCGGCTTGATGCGCCCGCGCGCTTCGGCATGCTTGATCATCGACAAGGCTGGCCGATCTTTCACCGATCCAGCCGGATTGTTGCCTTCGAGTTTGGCGAGAACGACGTTGTTGCGGCTGCGGATCTCGTCATCCGGCAACCGCACGAGCTGCACGAGCGGCGTATTGCCTATCGTGTCTTCGATGGTCTTGTAAGGCATGGGCGTTGCGCGCTGGGCGCTCTATCTTCATGAACTGTGGCGGAAGGCATCGATTGTAGAACAGCGTGTGCCCGCGCGCCGGCAATGCACCCGCACAGGCTCCACAGACAGCGCATCGGGTCGACCGTACCCGGCCAGCCATTGCAAAAAACCCGCGGCCAGGCCGCGGGAAGCCGTCATTCGTGAGACGGCTGAAGGAGACGAAATACCGAGGCAAACGAGCACACGACGCAAGCCGTGCGCGATGACTGAATCCAGCGGGCACTCGTGGCCGGGGACAGCTGCCCTGCTTCCCTGGTTCCCTGCTGCCACTGCTGCTACTGCTGCTACCTGCTACCTACTGCCCTACTGCATTCACTGCCTCATAACCACTGCGGCGGGACGCGCCTGCGCACGCGAGAGAACGCGCACCGCGTCAATTCGGCCGGCGGGCACATAAGCTGCGGCAGCGCCGACCGCCAGACCTTCGGCCTGCAGCCGTTCGAGCGCTTGGCCGCCGAAGCCCTTGACGCGCTCGGCCAGATCGGATGCATCCCTGAAGGGGCCGCCCGTGGCGCGTTCATCAAGAATGGCCCGCGCTTTCGCAGGCCCGATGCCTTTGATGCTGCGCAACCCCGCTTCGTCGGCGGCATTGACGTCGACAGCCGCAAAGACCGGCCCGTACGCCACGGCAAGGGCGGCGGCGGCAACCCAGTGAGGAAATCGTCTGAACATGGAATCTCCGTTGAACGTTGCGGCCGGCGAGCCGGACAAACCGGCAAGACATGAAGGGCCGGCCGCGAGATCCCAGTGTAGGGAGATGCAAGCGTGTCTTACAGTTGGCCGAACAGCCAACGCACATAGCGGTCGACGCCCTCTTGCACGCTCAGGAACGACGCATCGTAGCCAGCGGCGCGCAAGCGCGCGGGATCGGCTTGCGTGAAGCATTGATACTTGCCGCGCAGCGCGTCGGGGAACGGAATGTACTCGACGAGCCCGCGCTGGACCATTTCGTCGAGCGTGAGCGCCGGCTGGTTCTCGAGCGCACGCAGCGTGTTGACCACGCTTGACGCGATGTCGTTGAACGGCTGCGCGCGGCCCGTGCCGAGGTTGAAAATGCCCGACTTTTCGGGATGATCGAAGAAGAACAAATTGACCTTGGCGACGTCCTCTACCGAAACGAAATCGCGCGTCTGCTCTCCCGCCGCATAGCCGTTGTATTCGCCGAAGAGCTTGACCTTGCCCTCGGCACGGAACTGGTTGAAATTGTGGAACGCCACCGACGCCATGCGCCCCTTGTGCCCCTCGCGCGGACCGTAGACATTGAAATAGCGAAAGCCGGCGATCTGGCTGTTGGCGCTCGGCAGCACGCGGCGGACCACCTGGTCGAACAGAAACTTCGAGTAGCCGTAGACGTTGAGCGGCGCTTCCACCTCACGCTCTTCAACAAACCGCGTCGAGCCGCCGTAGATCGCCGCCGACGATGCATAGAGGAACTGCGTGCCCTGCGCGAGGCACGCCTCGAGTATGGCGCGGCTATAGCGGAAGTTGTTCTCCATCATGTAGCGGCCGTCCGCTTCCATCGTGTCCGAACATGCGCCCTCGTGAAACACCGCCCGCACCTTACCGAACTCGCCGCGCGCGAATCGCTCCACGAATTCCGTCTTGTCGAGATAGTCGTCAATCTCGCAATCCACGAGGTTCTTGAACTTGTCGGCGCGCGTGAGATTGTCGACGGCAATGATGCGTGATTCGCCCCGCTCGTTGAGCGACTTGACGATATTGCTGCCGATGAAGCCTGCGGCTCCGGTGACGATGAGGGTCATGGTCGTGTTAGCGATGAAATGAGAGACGGCATGGCATAACCGATTTCGGCCGGCCTTACGATGTTTTAGACGGTGGCCACGCTCATCTGGCCGGTTCGAACAGCTCGTCGTAGCAAACCGTGGCCGTGCCGAGCTTGCCGACAACGATGCCCGCGGCGCGGTTCGCGAGCGCGATGGCGTCGACGAGCGGCAAGTGTGCGCCGAGCATAACGGCCAGCGTAGCGATGACCGTATCGCCCGCACCGGAGACATCGTACACTTCGCGCGCGACAGCCGGCACGTGCAGCACCCCGGCGGCGGTAAACAACGTCATCCCCTCCTCCGAGCGCGTCAGCAGCAGGCCCTCGAACTCGAGCGACGTGCGCAATGCCGTGACGCGGGCGATCAGGTCCTCTTCGGATTTCCACTGCCCGACCACTTCGCGTAACTCGGCGCGGTTCGGAGTGATCAGGGTGGCACCTCGATAGCGCTCCCAGTCGTCGCCCTTGGGATCGACGAGCACGGGTTTGCCCGCCGCGCGCGCCTTCGCAATCATCTTCGTCACGTGGGTGAGGCCGCCCTTCGCGTAATCGGACAACAGTACGACGTCGTGGGACTCGAGGAGTGAGTCGAATCGCGCAAGGCCGGCAAGCAATGCCTCGTGCGCCGGCATGTTCTCGAAATCCACGCGCAACAATTGTTGCTGGCGCGAGAGCACACGGAGCTTGATGGTCGTCGACAGATCGGGATCACGCTCGAGATGTGCCGCCACGCCGCTTACCGTCAACAATTCGACGATCCGCTCACCGGGCTCGTCATGGCCCACGACGCAAAGCAGCCCCGCCTGCGCGCCGAGCGCCGCTGCATTGAGCGCGACGTTGGCTGCACCGCCCAAGCGGTCCTCCTGCCGTTGCACGTGCACGACAGGTACGGGCGCCTCGGGCGAGATGCGGTTTACGTCGCCGAACCAATAGCGGTCGAGCATCACATCGCCTACGACGAGCACACGCGCCGCCGCAAGGCGCTCGCGCGGCACGCTCGGCGCGGTCTGCACAACGGGCACCACGGAAACGTCAGGGGTGGCGGATGCGGCGGCGGATTGCATGCGAGGATCTGCTTCAGGCGCGGGCATGGGTTGCGGCATCAGTCGCGGCATTGATTTGGACATAGGGACGCCCGATCGCATAGTAGTCGATACCGAGCTCGGCCATCGCCTCCGGTTCATAGAGGTTGCGGCCATCGAAAATGACAGGAGATTTCAGCACGGATTTCATGTGTACGAAGTCAGGACTCTTGAACTCCTTCCATTCGGTGAGGATCACGAGCGCGTCGGCATTCACAAGCGTTTCCTCCTGCGAGGCCACGAATGAAAGCCGCTCAAGCTGCTCCGGGGCGTCGGCCAAATCGAGCGCGAACACGCGCTGCGCTTCGTCCATTGCCACCGGATCGTAGGCGCACACCTGGGCTCCGCGCGCAAGCAGCGCCGAGATGACGCGCCGGCTCGGCGCCTCACGCATATCGTCAGTGTTCGGCTTGAACGACAAGCCCCACACCGCAAAGCTGCGGCCCGTCAGGTCGCTGCCGAGCCGTTCTTCGATCTTGCGCACGAGCACTGCCTTCTGCTCGTGGTTCACGTCCTCGACGGCCTCGAGAATGCGTAGATGGTGCCCGTTTTCGGCGGCCGTGCGCACGAGCGCCTGAACGTCTTTCGGAAAGCACGAACCGCCGTAACCAACGCCGGCATAGAGGAAATGGTAGCCAATGCGCGGATCCGAGCCGATACCGCGGCGCACAGCTTCGATGTCGGCCCCGACCCGGTCGGCGAGGTTCGACATTTCGTTCATGAACGAAATGCGCGTGGCAAGCATCGCGTTGGCCGCGTATTTCGTGAACTCGGCCGAGCGCACATCCATATAAAGTGTGCGTTCGTGATTACGGTTGTAGGGCGCGTAAAGGCGCTTCATCTTCTCGCGCGCGAGCCGCCCCGGCTCGTCGTCATCGCTGCCGAGCACAATGCGGTCAGGCCGCATGAAATCATCGACTGCCGCGCCTTCCTTCAGGAACTCCGGATTCGAGACCACGGAGAACCGGTGCGCCTCGCTCCCGGCCAAGCCTCGCGCGTCGAGCTCGGCCTGCACGACGGCGCGCACGCGCGCGGCCGTGCCGACGGGCACCGTCGACTTGTCGACGATGACCGTAAAGCCGTTCATGTAGCGGCCGATGTTGCGTGCCGCCTCCAGCACGTACTGCAGATCGGCCGATCCGTCTTCGTCGGGTGGCGTGCCGACGGCGATGAACTGCACCTCGCCGTGCTCGACGCTCGCTTTTACGTCGGTGGAAAACGTGATGCGCCCGTGCGCACGTGTGCGCGCGATGATTTCCTTTAGACCCGGCTCATGGATCGGCACACCGCCGTTATTGAGGATGTCGATCTTGCGAGGATCGACATCGAGACAGAAGACGTCGTTGCCAAGTTCGGCCAGGCAGGCGCCCGTGACGAGGCCGACATAGCCCGTGCCGATGATGGTGATTTTCATTGCGCGTTCACTCTAGTTGATGCCGGCGCCTTCTGGCAGCCGGCGGGCGACCTCACTGCAACCTCTCACTGCGACTTCATTGCAACCTCATTGCGGCGTTGCGATCGGCTCGACTCTGCGGGGCGCGTAGGTTTCCCAGCCGCTGCAGCCAGGACACTGCCAATAGAAGAGCCGCGCACGGAAACCGCAATTCTGGCATGTGTATCGTGGCAAGTTTTTGGTGCGCTGCTTGATAAGCATGCGGATCAGCTCGAGCTCGCCGCGCCGCGGCTCGTCGGCCGCCGCAATCTGCGCTTCAATAAGCCGCGTCATGCCGGCGAGGTTCGGCGAGGCTCGCATTTGCTCGCGCGCGAGCTCATGGGCGGCCTCGTTGCCGCGCAACGCGGCCACATAGGGGTAGACGATGTCGAGCAGGTCATTCGATCCGTACCGCTCGACATAGCTCGTCAGGAGCTGCGCCCCTTCCCCCGCCCGCGAAAGCGCCGTATAGGCATTCATCAGCTTGTCGGCGACGAGCGGCAAATAAAGGGGATTCTGCTGCTCGACGCGTTGCCACGCAACGATAGCGGCCTCGTGATCGCCGGCCGCCGCGGCCACTTCGCCCGCGAGTATCGTCGCGCGCACGTTCTGCGCATTGGCCTCGAGCGCGAGCGCGAGTTGGACGGCAGCTTCAGCCCCATCCTTACGGCCAAGCGCCTCCTGCGCGAGTTCGCAATGAAACTGCGCAATTTCCTTGATGAGCGGCGTGGCCCCCATATGCTCGAGCATCTCCGCCGTCTTGATCGCCTTCGCCCAATCCTTTTCGATCTCGTAGATCGTCAAAAGCGCCCGCTGCGCGCCAAGCGCATGCTCGCCGCTGTCGAGCCGCGCGAACGTTTCTTCCGCGCGGTCAAGCAGGCCCGCCTTCAGGAAGTCCTGACCGAGCTCGTAAAGCGCGTGATCGTGCTCGTTTTCGGGCAAGTCGGCCCGGCTCAGCAGGTTCTGGTGAATGCGGATAGCCCGGTCCGTCTCGCCGCGCCTGCGAAACAGATTGCCGAGCGCAAAATGCAACTCGATCGTCTCCGGATCGAGCTTGACGACTTCGATGAATGCATCGATGGCCTCATCAGGCTGCTCATTGAGCAGGAAATTGAGCCCGCGGAAATAGGACCGCGGCAGGCTTGCGCTCTCGGACAACAGCGCCTTCAAATCGTAGCGTGCCGCCATCCAGCCGAGCGCGAACGCCACGGGAACGACCAGGAGCCACCAGAAATCTAGATCCATGCGAAGGTAGGCGAAATTCGGAGATAAAAAGCGAGTCAGACGACAGGGGGCATCGGCGGTTCGCTCACGACAGGCGGCACTTCACGCGCCGTACGCAAGGCGCGCTTGAGCCGTCCGTTTTCCAGCTTGAGCCGCACCATCGCGGGCAACGACGAGACGAGCCCGGCGACGAGGCCCACGCCAAAGAACGCGAGGCCAATCAGAATCAATGGCGCAGGCCAGGCGTATCCGGCGACGAAGTTCAGGGTGGCACTTTGCGTGTTGGCGAGCGCGAGCACAAGCAGCAGCACGAAAACCAGCGCACGGACCAACCAGACGATCAGTTTCATAAGGTCTCTCT